>NZ_JANGCA010000250.1:0-309 GCF_024463855.1 Clostridium sp. DFI.1.208
GAGTATTCAAACAATCCAGAACTTTTTTTGACTAATTTAGTTGGGTACACAAAAGGAGCATATACTGGTGCTGAAGAAGATAAAGAAGGTCTATTAAGTATAGCTGATAATGGCATGATTTTTATGGATGAATTTCATAGTTTAAGACCAGAATGCCAAGAGAAAATCTTCTTGTTTATGGATAAGGGAATTTTCCATAAAGTTGGAGATATTGAAACATGGTATTCATCAAAGATTCGACTTATTTTTGCAACAACAGAAAATCCGAGTAATGTTTTATTGAAAACTTTGCTAAGAAGAATACCAATT
>NZ_JANGCA010000251.1:0-308 GCF_024463855.1 Clostridium sp. DFI.1.208
CGATATCCTTCAAAACGGGACGTATGTGATCCGAAGCATCGATGTACAGGGAAGCGTGCTGGAGGAGCATGAACAGGTGGTGGAAGGACTGGCAGACCTGTATGTGGAAAAGACAGCGCAGGGAGGAATCACCCTGTATAGTCGAATGGAAAACACGGATCATATATCAGTTACCTTCAAGGAAAAGAAGGAGGCTGTAAAGGTCGAGAAGCAGGAGAACGGCTTGTATCAGGGAAGCTATACGCCGAAGGAGAACGGAAGCTATGTGTTCCAGAGCGAAGCGGCAGATAATGCACCTCTTGGTATGA
>NZ_JANGCA010000252.1:0-307 GCF_024463855.1 Clostridium sp. DFI.1.208
CACCCGGTGATGCGAAGCTATATCAGGCATCCTCGAGCTGTCCTGCAGATGGCGGAAACCTTGGAAATATGTGCCCGGGTGGAGCTTATGCCGGTGCCGGAAACTTTATCCAACTGAAAATGAAGTATAAAGGAAAAGAACTCTATATCCTACTTTGCCATATGAAGGATGTGGACGTCTAGACAGGACAGAGCATAAAGAAAGGACAACGGATCGGCAGCCAGGGACATTCGGGTAATTCGACAGCTTCCCATGTACATATGGAGATGCATTTCTCAACCCCTGTGATCGCAACGACAGAAGGCAG
>NZ_JANGCA010000253.1:0-304 GCF_024463855.1 Clostridium sp. DFI.1.208
GAAAAGATGTCACAATAAATTTGCACATGAACGGCTATACCTGGTCTATCAATGGAAAGGATATCGTTGCCGATAATCTGAAGGATATCAATCTGGAAGTCACGTTTGATTCTAATGCAGTGCCAAGTAAAACAGCACAGGCGTTGGCTGGAAACAATCCCGTAAAACAATTATCTTTAACGCATAATGGAGATTTTGGTTTTAAAGCTGATTTGTCATTCAACATAGGCTCTGAATACAAAGGAAAATATGGAAATCTTTATTATTATGATAGTGATGGAAAACTCGTTTTTCAGAATGCAGG
>NZ_JANGCA010000254.1:0-304 GCF_024463855.1 Clostridium sp. DFI.1.208
ATGATTGTGACGTGGAAACAAGGAAAAAATGCGCTGATTATATATATACAGAGGGAAAACGTCTGCAAACGCTGTCTTACACGCTGATGGAACTATTATCCTTAAGCGGACGCAAAATTCAGCTGCAGCCGGTCTTGATTTCTGCGCTTGTAAAGCAGCTAAAGCAGTATTATGAGGCTGTATCCACCGGAGGCAGTCTACGCTTTGCTTGTGCTGCCTGTACGGTATATGCAAAGGTGGAGCTGCTGTTCACCGCCGTGCGCAATCTGATTGATATTGCATTCAAGGCAACAATCGGCGATCT
>NZ_JANGCA010000255.1:0-302 GCF_024463855.1 Clostridium sp. DFI.1.208
GCTTACCTGGCAAGCTGCCAGGCAGCTACGCCTACCGTCGATACATTGGAAGAGAGCGAAGATGTATAGATATCATCACGTGAGATATCGCAAATTCCTCGATGAGATAGGGATGGATATACCGGAATAGTGAGACAGCCCCTCACTGTTCCATCCCCTTCATATATTCAAGACAATGCCCGTACCATATCTATTGAATGCGACGGGACTTTTGGTGTAAGATATATGTAGCGGATATGAAAAAGCCCAAGCTATCCTTGTGATGTAAAAGAGGTGGTATGAGTGAAAACGGAAGGATTATC
>NZ_JANGCA010000256.1:0-298 GCF_024463855.1 Clostridium sp. DFI.1.208
ACCAACCTTTTCTCCGGCAGCAGTCAATGCATCGATTGCTTCTTTAGCAGCCTCAGTTACAGAGCCCATAGCAACGATTACACGTTCTGCATCACTTGCACCATAGTAAGTGAACGGTGCTTATTCACGACCAGTGATTTCACTGATTTTCTTCATGTAGTCAGCAACGATGTCAGGAATTGCATCGAAGTGTTTGTTTCTTGCTTCCACACCCTGGAAGAAGATGTCATCGTTCTCAGCACCACCGCGGGGTACCGGGTTTGTGTGAGGGTTTAAAGCGTTATTGCGGAATTTTGCA
>NZ_JANGCA010000257.1:0-297 GCF_024463855.1 Clostridium sp. DFI.1.208
TTTTCAGCTTTGCCGATGCTTCACCTGCCTTTTCATTCGTTTTCGTGTCATACGCCTCGAACGTCGCCGTGCACGGATAGGTCCCTTTCTTCAGCTCCTCATCCAGATAATCCTCCTTGATCACCTGCGCCGGCTTGATCGCGTCACTGTGATAGATCTCTCGCTCATCGCTATCCATCGTGATCCTCACCTTCATGTTGTAGCGGTTGTTCGGCGCGTTTTCGATGCGCAGCGTCCCCTTGCTCTTCCCATCCTTGAACACCGGGGAGCTGTTGATCGATATCGCCAGCATGCTTT
>NZ_JANGCA010000258.1:0-296 GCF_024463855.1 Clostridium sp. DFI.1.208
GTGCCATTCGTTCGATCGACGATGCTTCCATCCTTGTCATAGAGGATGATCTCTGTCGCAAAGTTCTTATTCCCCCATCTGCTTCCACGCTCATATACGGCATCCGTTGCATTCCCTTCGGCATCTGCGAATACCGAGATCTCATTACGGACAAGATCGCCCTTGTCACCTGTCTCTTTCATGAAGGACATGTCCTCGATCGTGATCTTCCCCTTTTTCAGGGTGGACGGGAATGGGATCGCCTCACTCAACGCCATGGCAGCTTCTTTATTCTTCGTATTCTTGACATCTGTCGT
>NZ_JANGCA010000259.1:0-295 GCF_024463855.1 Clostridium sp. DFI.1.208
ATGGCGCAAATATCTATGCACCTGCCGCAGGGATCGTCTATGAGGTATCTAACGATTGTCCGCCAAGCGATGGTTATTTGGGGAATTCCTGTCCCTATAGCGGAGGCTATATCGGTGGTGGAAATTATGTCATGCTGAAGGTCACCAACAAAAAAGAAGATTATTATGTCTTCTTATGCCATATGAAAAGGACCCTAGTCAGCAAGGGACAGAAAGTAAAGAAAGGCCAAAAGATCGGCGAACAGGGACATAGCGGTAACAGCACGGCATCGCATCTACATATCGAGATCCACAA
>NZ_JANGCA010000026.1:0-64858 GCF_024463855.1 Clostridium sp. DFI.1.208
TCCTTATTCACGAAGCAACAACGAATGAGGAGAACGAAAGAATACAGGAAATAGAGATATACTACCGATTTATTGGAAAAGTAGACTGATAAAGAGGGTTCATATCTTTAACTAAGGGAAACTGGTACTGCCAATCCGGATATGGAGAATCTGAAAACACTCTCCAGAAGCTTGCAGGTCAGCATTGATGAGCTGCTGGGAAATAAAATCCCTCTGGAGAAAGAGGTTATTAAGGAAAAGGAAGTTATCTATGTGCATAACCGCTATACGTATGAAAAGCGGTATCGCTCCAGGCTGACAATCTGTGGGATTCCACTCGTGGACATCAATGTTGGAAGAGGACGCACGGAGGAAGGCTACTGGCGTGTTGCCAGGGGAATTATTGCGATAGGAAATGTTTCCGTTGGTGTGATTTCCATTGGTCTATTAAGCGTGGGAGTATGCAGTCTGGGTCTGCTCACGCTAGGGCTGTTGTTCGCCATCGGTCCGCTCGCATTATCCTACTTTGCCATTGGCTGTCTGGCGATTGGCTACATCAGCATCGGTGCGATTGCTATTGGTGTATACAGTATCGGTGCGATATCCATCGGGTTTAAATTTGCTATGGGCGCTCTTGCATATGGTGAAATTGCGATGGGAACAAATCCGGTTGGGGATATCGTATACCATCTGCGCTCCTCCAATACCTGCTTTCTGGAGTCGCAGGAATATCTGCAGTTTCAGGAATACCTATCCAGAGAATCACTGCCGAAAATCATTGAATTTTTTGTACAGGTGATACCATTGTGCTGAAACAGGGAAACAGTGCTGCTCATACAGGGGAAAATGAGTTTTCTTAATTTATCATATAACAGTAAAAAAAATGGATATAGGTAAACAGATGTATGCGAAGGAATAGGAAGCTCGCGTATACTCATAATTGATGTTGTGAAGCAGCATTTTCATAAACCACAATCTTGTAAAAGAAATAAATACGATGCCGGATCATGTAGGGTTCTGTCATTTTTTAATAATCCTCTTAAATGATTTAAAAGTCATCAGTATATTTTTCTATTCCTGTATTCCTATTGTGAAAAATATGATAAAATTAAGCCTTGTAGGTGATAATATGAAAAATATGACACAGGGCAATGTCACAAAGCTGATTATGGCATTTGCAATACCTGTTTTACTCGGTAATGTATTTCAGCAATTCTATACCATGGCGGACACCATGATGGTTGGTCAGATTCTGGGGGTAAATTCCCTTGCGGCTATCGGTGCGAGTGCATCGCTTTCCAATCTGGTTATTGGACTTTGTACCGGTGTTTCCATGGGCGTTTCCATCATGATTGCACAATATTACGGAGCGCGTGATGAAGAAGGTATGAAAAAAGCCACAGCAGGCTGTATCAAGCTTTGCATGATCAGTGTTGTGGTAATCTTTGCTGTCGCAATCCTGTTGAAAAAGCCGCTGCTGTATCTGTTACAGACACCCTCCTCCATTCTGGGGATGGCGGATTCCTATCTGACCATAATTATCGTGGGACTGTTTGTGACCATGGCGTACAATATGATGGCGAGTATGATGCGTTCCATCGGAGACAGTCGGACACCGCTGTATTTTCTAATCATTGCATCCATTCTGAACGTGGCTCTGGATTACATCTTCATTGCGATCATTCAGCTGGGTGTGGCTGGGGCAGCATATGCTACCGTTATTGCACAGTTGGTTAGCGTTATCCTGTGCTTTCTTTATATGCGTAAAAAATATCCGATGTTCATCGTAAAAAAAGAGGACTTCCATGTCGAGCGTGAAATCTTGCGAAAGCAGTTATCCATGGGGATTTCCATGGGCTTGATGAATTCCATCGTTTCTCTTGGCTCTGTCATTTTGCAAAGTGCAGTAAATAGTCTGGGAGAAGTAACGATCGCAGCGCATACCGCAGCCCGCAAGGTAGTGGAAATGTTTATGCAGCCGCTGATCAGCATTGCGATTGCCGATACGACCTTTGTCTCTCAGAATCTCGGGGCACAGCGCTTCTCCAGAATCCGCGCCGGTATGAAATCCAGTGTGTGGATCAGCTTTTTGTGGGTGTGCATTGTGGTTCTCTTATCCTTTACCTGCATTGACTTCTTCATCGGCTTCCTTGTCAATGCAAAGCAGACGGAAGTTATATCTCTGGCGGCTTATTATACCCGCATCAGCAGTGTCTTCTATTTCATCCTGGCTGTCTTGTTTATCTATCGAAACGGATTGCAGGGACTGGGCAACGGCAGGGGACCGATTATTTCCAGCTGTATCGAAATGGCGGTGAAAATAGCGGCAACCTTTGCCTTGATTCCGTTTACCGGCTATACCGGTGTATGCCTTGCGGAACCGATTGCATGGTCGCTCATGGGACCGTGCCTGATGGTGTTCTTCTATCGAGATCTCAAAAGGAAGGAACAGCAGCTGGAAATGCAACCGATGGAAGCATATCAAAAGAATTGAATTACAATAACCGAAACAATGACATTTACACAGGAGTGCAGATGTCATTTTTACATATGCAGCACCAAGGCTGTACGTGCATAAAAACAGGTATCCCTGTAAGCAGGAGCGAATCTATAACTTAAAGCTTGTCTTTTTTTACAAAACAGAAGCATGTGAACGAAGTAGCTATAGGAAAAAAGAATTCCAACCAGCAGGCTAGTCGAAATCCTTTTCCAGTGATGTTTTCAATATTTCCGTAAAATGCAGAAAGCTGGGCTTTTTGAAAAAATTCTGCAATAGCTCCTCATTGCGCACAAAGGTACTCATATAATACCAGAACTGGAACGCCTTCGGATTGTTCTTTTCGATGGATACCAGCATAACGATCCGAACATTGTGATTTTTATCCCATGCGATCGGCTTCTTCAATACCCCCAGCGATACAAAGGTTTCATCCGAAAACGGTGTGAGCGGATGCGGTACGGCGATACAGTTGCCAAAGTAAGAGCTGGTTATCTGCTCCCTTGCCTTAATGACCTCCAGAAATTCATCGTCAAGGCTATATTTTTCAATGGCATTGCGACAGATAATATCCAGAATCTCTTCTTTATCCTTTACTTCTCCATAGAAATAGCAATCCTCGCTGAATTTTTCAAGAATGGAATCCGTGTCTGTATAGCCGTTGATCGCCAGATTGATTTTCTCGAAATCCTTCTCATCCGGGAAGATACTGATCAGCGTGATACCACCCTTATATTTCTCACTGTCTCTGTCGGTGGAGAAAATAGCGTCATAATCCTCGGTATCAAAATCGTCAGCATCTCCTGTGATAAAGGTAATCTCTGCAATCTGATTGGGAAACCAAGTCAAAATCTTATGACGCAGCAGAACTGTTTCTGACTTGCGAAGCGATGTGATAATCAATATTTTCTTAGCAGAATTTCCCAGATGAATATTTTCCAGCCCATAATTGAAATACAGGGACAGATAGGAAATTTCATCCGCAGAAACACTCAGGTGAAACCGTTCCTTAATCAGCAGCGTGAAATATAAGGCAATATCATAAGCAAGCGGAAAGGACTGCTTAATCTCCGGTGCCATCATGTTATTCAGCTGTGTGCCGGATTTGATACGATAGATCAGCGGTACGAGATGTAGTGCCAGAAACAGCTTCAGGCTTTCCGCAGGCTCAAAGTTGACACAGAACTTGTTGCGGATATACAGAAAGGAATCGTTGATAAAATCATTAACCTCTTTCTGTAGACGATCATTTCTGGAATAATCAAGCTTTCCTAAAATGGTCTGTGTTAACAGATTGATCTCATTTAACATGTATTGCTTCTTAATACGGTATCTGGTAAGAAAGCGTGTCAGGATTTCCGTAGAAATCTGATATTCTGTGGAATCCGGCATATCCTGTTCCATATGCTGTTCAATGAAATGCCCTTTTCTGACTCTGCGCAATGTGAGTGCAATATGCGCGGTAATATTCTGAATGGTCTGTTCATTGATTTGATAATGGTACTTGAAAAACACATCCGCCACTACATTGTAAATATCCGACACATCCTCGGATAATGCGAAATGATCGGCGGATTCATCATTGATTTCATTTTTCGCGATGCACATCCGCTTGTCGATTTCTCTTCCTTCGATTTTATAGCCCAGATTTGTTTTATGAATCAGTGTCAGATCATACTGCGTCAGAAGCTTTTTGATTTCGTTCAGTGCGTGATACAGTGTGGATTCACTGATATAAAAGGTCTCTGTCAGTGTATATTTCGATACATAGCCTGTCGCATCCATCAGCATTTTCATAACGGAATGGACACGGTTTTTTGTATTACAGGAAAGCTGCAGCGTTTTCTTGCGCAGAATCTCCATGTCCTTTTCAAATGCCGTATCATCCAGTACACATAATCTGGTTCCCTTTCCTGCAAGTGTATCCAGTACAAATGAGGAATAGGAATCGCAAAAATCACGGACGAGCTTCAGCTCGTTTTTTACTGTCCGTACACTGATATCAAACATAGCAGCGAGTTCATTGGATGAAACATACGTTCCCCTGTTGTCCACATAAAAAGATAAGATCGAGTATTGTCTCTTTGTCAGCATTTTATCACCTGCAATCATTACCCCCTCTGTTTCATTTTCTAGTATAACCCAATCTATTTCAAAAATATTTTAATCTTATTGCACGAGCATCCGTGCAGAAGCGAAAAAGCAATCCTTCAGAAAAGCTGCACGATTGCTGGTGCAATAAAAGAAAAAATAAAGGGATCACAGAATGGTAAAGTAAGGGTGTAGTTCAAAGGCCGTTGAACCGTAGGTAAAGGAAGTGAAGAAGTGATAGAGCCGATAACGTATGTGATACTGAATCATGGTAGATTTGGAGAGGAGCTGATCAAAAGCGCAGAGCTGATTGCAGGGAAAACAGAGCATGTTCATGCTGTTTCACTATTGTCCGGAATGTCAATAGAGGAATATTACGAGGAGGTCAGAGACTATCTTACAGGCGTTCAAGGAGAAATCCTTGTATTGGCAGACCTGTATGGAGGAACCCCCTCCAATGTAGGGATGATGCTGCAGCGGGAGTTTTCACTCCATGTACTATGCGGTGTCAATCTGCCGATGCTGATAGAGCTGATCTTGAAGCGCAACAATGACGAATGTACGATTCAGGAGCTGATGGAGGCTGGTCTTGAGGCGGCGAAAGCATCTATTATACAGCCGGAACCGATAGCATTCGATGAAGAAAGGGGATGAGCAGCATGTCAGAAATTAAGCTCATACGTATTGATTTTCGACTGATGCATGGTCAGGTTGTCACCAACTGGATCAAGCAGGTATCCGCAGATTCCATCCTGATAGTGGATGATAAGCTGGCGGCAGACAAGTTTTTGGCACAGGTATTCCTGATGGCAGCGCCTCCGGGCGTAAAGGTGGCAATACGTCCGATAGAAAAAGCGGTAGCTGCATTCAAAAAGGATGTATTTAAGGATAAGAAGCTGCTGATTTTGTTTAAGTCTGTGGAAAATGCAAAGAAGGCCTTCGATCTGGGATTTCCGATGAAGGCACTGCAGGTGGGCGGTCTTGGCAATGGGACAAACAAGGTCATGATTTCAAATGAGCTGTCGTTAAGTGAACAGGAAGCGGATATGCTGGAGGCTATGCAGAATGAGGGTGTAGAGGTTACGCTGCAGGTAACGCCGAAGGATCCGGCATTCACACTACACGACGCTTTAAAGGAAGTACGCGGGAAATAATGCTGCCATGCGGTGAAAAACGATTGTTAAAAACTGCATGGTACAGCAATGAGGGAGTATTAAAAGCATATTTCAGGAATTATAAAATGAAATGAAAAGGAGATATTTATGAACATAGGATTAGCCCTGGTATTTGGTGTACTCTACTGGCTGGCAACCAATAAACTCTGGTATGGTACACTGCATCTCGTCCGTCAGCCACTGGTTCTGGCGGTTCCGATTGGACTTATTATGGGAAACCTGGGGGATGCGATGAAAATCGGCGCATCTCTACAGATGATTTATTTAGGCGCAATAGCTCCGGGCGGTACACTGCCTGCGGATGAAGCGCTGGCATCCTGCATTACGATTCCGGTGGCACTGGCAGCCGGATTAGCGCCGGATATTGCTGTAACCATTGCTGTTCCGGTAGGACTTCTGGGAGTCCTGCTGGATAATCTGAAGCGTACCTATCATTCCTACTTTGTCCACCTTGCGGACAAGGCAGCTGAAAAAGGGGATATGAAAGCGATGGGCAGAGCGGAATTCTGGTATCCGTTCTTCTGTTCCATTCCACTGCGTGTTCTTCCGACAACGCTGGCACTGCTGTTTGGAACCGATGCCGTATCCGCGTTCCTGAATGCGATTCCTGCATGGGCAATGAACGGTCTGAGTGTTGCGGGCGGTCTGCTTCCGGCCCTTGGCTTTGCGGTAACCATCATGGTCATTGGGAAAAAGGAGCTTATCCCATACTTTATTCTTGGCTTTGCAATGTATGCCTACACAGGTATGAATACGATAGGAATTGCGGTAATTGCAATTTGTATTGCAATTCTTCAATCACAGTTTACCAACAGTACCGGCAGTACAGTCGTTGTAGATGATGATGAAGGAGATTTCTGATATGAGCGAACTTAATCTGAAGAAAAATGAAGTAATCAAGGGCTGGGCAAAATATTATCTTACAGCCGAGGTGAATTCCGGCTTTGAGCGTTTGACGGCTCCGGCATTCTCCTATGGTATGAGTGCAATTCTTGCGAAGCTGTATAAGGAGGATGAAGAGGAATACAAGAAAGCATTACAGCGTCATTTGATGTTCTATAACTCCGAGGCAACCTGGGGCTCCGTTATCTTCGGTATGACCTGCGCTTTGGAGGAGGAGCGCGCAATCATGCTGCAGGAAGGGGCAGGCAGTGAAGAGCTGGAGGCCTCCGCAGATATGATCAGCAACCTGAAGGTCGGTCTGATGGGACCACTGGCAGGAATTGGAGATACCATCAATCACGGTATGCTTCGTCCGCTGCTGTTATCCATGTTTATTCCACTGGCCGCAGAGGGGAACTGGCTGGCAGGCGTCGGTCCACTGCTGATCTGGGGTGTTGCCATAACTTTCCTTGCGTATACACTTGTCACAAAGGGCTATACACTGGGAAGAAAATCTGTGGTATCCATTCTGAAATCCGGTAAGCTGAATCAGTTCATTAAGACAGCCAGTGTGCTTGGTCTGTTTATGATGGGAGCATTGTCTTCCACCTATGTAAAGCTTGTTACACCAATATCATGGGCGAATGCAGTTGGTGAAAAACAGCTGCTGCAGGATGTTTTGAATAAGATTTTCCCGAATATTCTGCCGCTGCTCGTCGTATTTGGCATTTATTTCTATATTAAGAAAAGCGGGCCGAAGTATGTACGCATTCTGGTATCCATCCTGGTGCTGTCTGTGGTACTTTCCTTCTTCGGTATCGTTTAAGGAGGAGCATGTATGGAACAAAAGCAATGGATTGATTTGAATAACAAGGTCGTGATTGTGACCGGTGGTGCGATGGGAATCGGGGAAGCTATGGTAAAGGATCTGCTTGCCTGCAATGCCAGAGTCGCAATCTTCGATCTGGCAAAGCCAAAGGATTTCTGTGAGGATGAGCGTAAGATGTATGTGCATCTGGATATCCGTAATAAAAAGGAGGTCGAGGCTGGTGTTGATGCCGTAGTACAGAAATTCGGGACAGTGGATGCTCTGGTAAACGATGCCGGTGTAACCAGACCGCGGATTCTTGTCGATTACTATGGCAGTGAACCGCAGTATGAGCTGAGCGAAGAGGATTTTGATTTTATGGTCGGTGTCAATCAGAAGGGAACGTTTCTGGTGTCGCAGGCGGTGACACGCGTATTGTATGGAAAAAAGGAGGGAGTTATCATCAACCTCTCTTCCTGTGCAGGATTGATGGGCTCCCGAGGACATAGCTGCTATTCTGCCACAAAGGCTGCGATTCATGCCTTTACAATTTCCTGGGCAAAGGAGCTGGGACCGTATAATATTCGTGTTGTCGGTGTGGCACCAGATATTCTGGATCGTACCCCTGCCAATAATGATGAAAAATATAGAGCGCAGGCATATGGTCGCGGCTGGGATGTCAATACCAAGCCGGAGGAGTTCTTCAAAAATTACAAATCCTCTATACCATTAGGAAGACCGGGACATCTGTATGAGGTAGCGGATCTGATCTGTTATCTGATTTCCGATCATGCCAGCTATATCACCGGCGTCACCATTCCGGTATCCGGAGGAAAAAGCAAGGGATAGATAACACGAGGGTTATATCGTAACCACTTGCATAAGAATACAGCGGTCTGCAGGGCAGGCCGCTTTCCATAAGGTGCGTGCTATGCCCAAAAGCATGCAGCTACTGCACAGGAATGCAAAAATGCAAGGCTATGCGTGTCATAGTGATGCTTATTGCCTTGCGATATGGTCCCATAGAGAAATGGGAGACTGGAGGAACATGAAAGAAGCAGTACTTATTGGCGCAGGACAGACAGGGCGCGGCTTTATCGCACCCATCCTGCAGGCAAATGCATATCATATTACGTTTATTGATAAAAATAAAGAGCTTATAGACCAGCTGAATGCGGAAAAATCTTATACCGTTCACTACTTTGGTGATACGAAGAAGCCGATTCAAATTACCGGCTATGATGCCTATACGACGGCAGAGGAGGAAGCCGTGGAGAAGCTGGCACACTCAGATTTGATCACGACAAGTGTATTCGCAGGGAATATAAAGGAGCTGGTGGGGCTATTGCGTGCTGCGGCTGAACAGTGCGATGAAAAGCAGCTGCGGATCATATGCTGTGAAAACGGTGTCCACGTAAAACAGCCGCTTGTGGATGCGAATATATCCAATAGTATTTCTGAGGGTGTTATTTTTTGTACCACACTGCAGCCAGAGGAAAAAAGTCTGGCACTGATTAGCGAGGATGTCGCAGAGCTACCGGTGGATGGCAGTGTAAAGGGGATGCTTTTAGACCTTCAGGGAATGCCGCTAGAAGCAGATTTTCCATCCCTGATTCAAAGAAAAATTTATACGTATAATTTCATGAGCGCGATCGTTGCATATCTGGGGGATTTTCTACAATATGAGGTTTATGGAGAAGCCGCAAATGATACACAGATTATGGAGCTGATGGATCGAGCAGTACCAGTTGTCAGTACGATCATCGCAAAGGAGTATGCGGTGGAACAGGATGTGCAGCTTGCCTTTACCATGCGTGCCGTGCATAAATTCCGTAACAGGGATATCTATGATACGGTGTATCGCAATGCGCGGCAGGCACAACGTAAGCTGAAAAAAGAGGAACGGCTGTATGAACCGCTCCGACTTGCTGAAAAATATGGACAGAAATGCGGGTATATCGTACTTACGGCAGCTGCGGCTATGCGGTATGCTGTGGTTAAGGAAGGCAACGATTTGGATACTCTTATGAAGCTGTATGAGAATTTTCACGCTGCGGATAAGCTGAGGGAGGTATATGCCATGCTAAAGGAAAGCATATCCCTACAGGAGTTAATCAAATTCTGTGCTGAATTCTAGGTGTATGATTTCCTTCCCTATGAGCATTGTACGTATGAACAGCAGAGCACTCTATACCTGTTAAAAATATGCAGCATCCATTCATGTAATGTATTAACAATATTTTCGATACCTGTGATAAGGCTGCGGCAGAAAGAATAGATTAAAAAACTGTTTTATAGAGGCATATGCTTATAAAACAGTTTTTTTATTTGGATTGTATGTATTACTTCATTGACATAACCTGATCCTTCAGCTCCTGAAAAGAATTACAGACCAGGATCAAGCTGGATACGGCTTCGATTTGTTCATTGCTCAAAGATTGCAGCCAGGCTGAACAATCCTCATGATATTTACTTTCCAGCTGTTTGATTAACAGCAATTCTTCTCCTTTCTTTTTTCCTTCTTCAAAGCTGTCCTCCAAGCCATAGCGGTAACGTGCCTCTCCCATCTGAATGGCCATTGCGGTTGACCACAGCTCATCGTCCTTTTGCATTTCCTCGTACTTATCCACGAATACCTTCACCAGCCTTTCCTTTGACTTCAGTATATCATTTTTTTCATTGTTTTCAAACAGGTACACCAGCTGTTCAAAGTCATTCAGTCTTTGCAGCTCCTTCTCCTTTACAATGTCATTGATTGCCGGCATATGAATATAGGTGCGAAGGATAAGCGGATAGTAGCTTTCATTCTCTCCCTGCTCATTGCGCATCTGGTAGTGATTGATCAGATTTCGGTTGTTCCATGCATACTCATCAATGAAAATAATCTGGTATACCGGCTTTAAATCCTTGTACTTCTTTCCACTATTCAGCTGATTATTCAATGCTCTGGCTCCATAAAATTCAAAGCGCATCATTTCCGCTATTCCCTTATAGGTCGTCTGCATCTCGATATTGAAATGACGATTCATTTCATCCTTCACATGGACATCCAGAATGATACGCTTCTTTCCAATGATGCCCGGATCCAGATTCGGATTCAGGACGGTACTTTCCTTAACCCTGATTCCGGTAGCACGCTGAATAATGGTGTTGCGGGCGTACACGGAGCCTTCGTCCTCACGGGAAAGGGTGTACTTAAAAAATAGATCATTGCTGTAATTCAGTTGATTTGACATCTTCATGTCCTCCATTCTGTAAGGGTTCCTTACACCCCTTTATACGTATGAAATCTGTGAAACTCCTAAATTATCCACACTTTATTGATTTTTCTTGTACTTTTTGTATGCCAAAAGGGAAATGAAATATATACAAAGCTTTACCCACCTGTATGTGGCTTTCCATATTTTTATAGCATGCCGAAGAGAGCTTGCTGTTTCTTCCTATCGGTATCCGGGGACAAGCCCTTTTTCACATGGCGATGAGCATCTACTGAAAAAATTACATTTCTGTTTCATATTTACACATCCTGTTTCATGAGTTATAATAAAAATACAGATTGTGTTGACGCATGACCTGCATTCAAAATTGAATAACAAGTCTTTGTGGCAGGGTGAAATTCCCTACCGATGGTGATAGTCCATGACCCGCGTAATGAGCGGCTGAGCCAGCGAAATTCTGGCACCGACGGTAAAGTCCGGATGAGAAAAGACATTTTCTGTAAACATACACCTGAAGACGAGTTTTTTCGTAGTCAGGTGTTTTTTTGAAATGGAGGAGATGTGAATTGAAAAACAACATGAGTGCAAAGCGGCTTGCCCTGATTGGCATGCTTGGCGCACTGGGAGCGATACTGATGATGTTTCGCTTTCCCATTCCGTTTATGCCGCCCTTTCTAAGCTTTGATCTGGCTGCGATACCGGAGCTGATTGGAGCCTTCGCTCTGGGACCGGTGGCAGGCGTTCTAATTGTCTTTATCCGTGTTATGGTACAGATGGTGATTTCCGGCTCCAATTCCATGTTTACCGGAGAGCTGCAGAGCTTTTTGCTGGGAGTTGCCCTTGTATTACCCGCCGCCCTGCTTTATCGTCATAAGAAGACACGAAAGGAAGCACTGCTGGGAATGGCGGCAGGAACTTTGGCTAGTACGTTACTTGCTGTATTAACCAATCTGTTTTTGATTATTCCATTCTATGTTGCCCTGTATAACATGAATATGGATCAGATTATCCAGTCCTGTTCCAAGGTCAATCCGATGATGAATTCTGTCACTACCATGGTGATTCTGGGCATTGTTCCGTTTAATCTGATAAAATACGGGATCAGCTGCCTGATAACCTTTGCCGTATATAAGAAAATCAGTCCGATGATTCACCGATTCGCAAATAGTCAGTAAGGAGGAAATGAAGATGACATTTGAAGAAGGAGTAGCATTGCTGTTTCACAAGCTGGGGGATTCCAAGATTATGGCCCTTGGCTCCAGCGTCAATGATTACGTCATGGTACGTAATGTAAGCTGTCTGTTCTATGATGGAAAAATCTATTTTAAGACAGATAAGAATTTCCGCAAGACACAGCAGCTGTACCAGAACCCGCAGGTGGCACTCTGCACAGGCGGCGTTCAGGTAGAGGGAATCGCCGTAAACAAGGGGCTTGTCGTGGATGAGCCGGGAAGAAGGTTTGAAGCCTTGTATAAGAAATATCTGTGGCAGAGCTATAATGCATACAGCCACGAGGATACAGAGATTCTGATAGAGGTAACACCGCGGTTTGTGGAAATCTGGGATGAGGATGAGAATCGCAATGCGTTTCAGACCTTCCTTGACTTTGATAAAAAGACAGTGGAAATCAAGCCGTACGATTAACGTATGCGAAAGACGGGTACAGGATGACAAAATGCTGTGCCTTTTTCTATATATCAGATACATTCACCCTCTTTTTCCTTGCCTGCAGCATTCTACGTACACAACAGTATAACGAAGTCGATTTTCTTCTCATTCTGCAGGTTTTTGTGGTATACTACATTTGCCTGTAGGGCAGGGAGTGATATCAATGATGAAAGATTATTTAGTAAAGGCGCTTGCATGCAATGAGCATGTGAGAATCTATATATGCTCTTCTACGCATATGGTGGAGGAAGCAAGAAAACGTTTTGATTTATGGCCGACAAGTGCGGCTGCCTTAGGACGCGTATTGACTGTGGGCTCCATGATGGGAAGCATGCTGAAAACAGCACAGGAACAGATTACGATTCG
Organism: Clostridium sp. DFI.1.208; assembly: GCF_024463855.1. Taxonomy (NCBI): domain Bacteria; kingdom Bacillati; phylum Bacillota; class Clostridia; order Eubacteriales; family Clostridiaceae; genus Clostridium; species Clostridium sp. DFI.1.208. Next base: position 12,685 of record NZ_JANGCA010000026.1, read on the forward strand.
CATCAACGGCGGAGGTCCCATTGGCACTATTCTGGTGGACGCCTACAGTGACGGTCATGTGCGCGGCTTTGTGAGTGACCCGCATATCATGCTGCAATACAATGATACCGGAAAACTGGCGGTCGGAGCTGCTGTGGGGAAAGACGGTTATCTGGAAGTTGTGAAGGATATGAACATGAAGGAAAACTGGAGCGGTACCGTTGCGTTGCAGAGCGGTGAAATCGGTGATGATTTTGCATACTACTTTACCGCAAGCGAACAGACACCGTCCGCAGTCAGTGTCGGTGTGCTCGTTAATACCGACAATTCCATCCTTTCTGCAGGTGGCATGATTATCCAGATGCTTCCGGACGCAGAGGAAGCGGATATCGTTAAGGTGGAACAGATTGTGGCAAATCTAAAGCATATGTCCACCATGATTCAGGAATACGCCAGTCTGGAGGATATTCTGCGTGATCTGTTTGACGATGTCAGAATCCTGACAGGACAGGATATTGAATTCCGCTGTAAATGTGATCGTGCAACCATGAAGCGTGTTCTGACAACCCTTCCAAAGGAAGAACGCCAGCAGATGATCGAAGAGGATCACGGCTGTGAAATCACCTGTAATTTCTGTGGAGAGAAATATCAATTCAGCGAGGAAGAGCTCCTGGAGCTGGAAAGGTTTATCGAGACACATGCCAAATAACAGCTGGAAAATCAGAGATATCATGATACCGAATCAAGTGGTAATCGCACCGATGGCCGGGATATCCAATCCTGCCTTTCGCGTAATCTGCAAGGAATTCGGTGCCGGACTTATTTATACGGAGATGGTTTCGGATAAGGCGCTGTATTATGATAATGAAAAAACCGTAGGAATGACGGATGTTGAGGAACAGGAGCATCCCCTGGCCATGCAGATATTCGGACATGATATAGAGACAATGGTGTATGCCGCAAAATTTCTGGATGAAAAAACCGATTGTGATATCATTGATATCAATATGGGATGTCCTGTCACAAAAATTGTGAAATCCTTTGCGGGAAGCGCCCTGATGAAGGATGTCGATCATGCTGTGGAAATGAGCAGGGCTGTTGTACAGAGTGTAAAGAAGCCGGTTACCGTAAAAATGCGAATCGGCTGGGATATGGATCAGATTACATGTCTTGAGCTTGCCCGTGGTCTGGAGTCTGTCGGAGTGCAGGCACTTGCTGTGCATGGACGAACCAGAAAACAGATGTATGAAGGCTGCGCAGACTGGTCCTATATTAAAAAGGTGAAGGAAGCTGTATCCATTCCTGTAATGGGAAACGGTGATGTGCGAAGCGGTGAGGATGCAGTGCGCATGCTGAAGGAAACCGGCAGTGATGCTGTCATGATCGGCCGCGGTGTTTTGGGCGATCCCTGGCTGATTAAGGATATTGTTCATTATCTGGATTGTGGTAAGCATATGCCGGAGGTAACGCTGGAGGAAAAATTCGCAATGGCCAGACTGCACGCAAAACGCCTGTGTAATCTAAAGGGTGAATTCGTCGGTATTCGTGAAATGCGCGGGCACGCTGCCTGGTATGTGAAGGGGCTGCCAAAGAGCCATCAGCTCAAGGATCAGCTGACCAAAATTGAAACCTACGAGGAAATGCAAAACATTTTATCCGCATATGAAGCAGAGTATGCGAGAATGCGAGAACAGTATAAACAGGGAAACCGTTGAACTGGTGATAGTTCATTATGTTACAGGGATAGTGCCTGTAACGAATGAACAGCCGTTTCAAACGGTTTTTTCTTTTTACATAGTGGTATAGAAGAATCATATCTTTTATCCATATACCTTAACTACTGACAATATTATATTTAGAAAGCATATGTGAACAATGTTCCAGCATGTATTCCTGTATTTCTGTTGAAAACTGCCGTGGATTCCCCTGTTCAACACTCCCTTTATTTGTACGAAGGGATCAGGATATGTGTGCACATATCCAATAAACAAAAGGAAAGAGACATATTTTCACATTGTTTGGATATCTTTTACATGAAATTTCTCGTATAATGATTCATGAGGTGATAGCATGAAATTTAAGGATTATAAGTATGAGCGTTACAGCTATGAGGCTTATGCAGAGGCGATGCAGCAGGCAGGCACGAGGCTGAAGGAAGCAAAGGATTACCAAAGCTTTAAGAAAGCATTTGATGAGGGGAAACGGGCATTTGAGCATCTGGATACGATGTATAATATCTGCTATGTCCGCTATACAATCAATACGGCAGATCCCTTTTATCAGGCAGAAAACGATTACTGGGATGAGGCAATGCCGAAGATGAAGTCCCTGACAACGGCGTTTGACAGAGAGGTACTGGCTTCTCCATTTGCCAAGGAGTTGAAAAAGGATGTTCCGGAAACCTATTTTTTGCTTGCGGAGTTTGCACAGAAGAGCTTTTGTGATGAAATCATTGAAGAGCTGCAGGAGGAAAACCGCTTGCAGAGCAGTTATCAGAAACTGATTGCCAGTGCACAGATTCCCTTCGATGGTGATATCTATACCTTATCAGAGCTTGGTGTAAAAATGGAGTGCGCTGATCGGGACATTCGGAAACGAGCTACCCAGGCATACTGGGGATGGATGCAGTCACAGCAGGACGAGATTGATGATTTATATGACCGCATGGTTAAGGTACGCGATCGCATGGCGAAAAAGCTGGGCTATAAGAATTATGTAGAGCTGGCATATATGCTGCAGTGCCGCTTTGATTACAAGAAGGAGGATGTGGCAAATTACCGCCGGCAGGTTCTGGAGGATGTCGTACCGTTATGCAATGCATTATATGAACGGCAGCGGGAACGTTTAGGCTATGACAGACTGCATGTATATGATGAAAAATATGAATTTGCGAGCGGCAATCCGACACCGAAATACGATACACAGGAAATGATTGCACGGGCTAATACAATGTATCATGAGCTGGATGCACGCTGTGGAGCATTCTTTGATTTCATGGTGGAGCATGATTTGCTGGATCTTGACAGTAAAAAGGGGAAGGCAGGCGGAGGCTATTGTACCGTGTTTGCTGAGGATCACTCTCCGTTTATTTTCAGTAATTTCAATAAGACAAGCCATGATGCGGAGGTTCTCACTCATGAGGCAGGACATGCCTTTCAGGTGTTTACCTCCATGGGAATCCGACCGGTGGAGTGTATCTGGCCAACCTATGAGAGCTGTGAAATTCATTCTATGAGTATGGAATTCTTTACCTGGCCATGGATGGAAACCTTCTTTGAGGAGGATGCGGATAAGTATCGTTTTCTGCATCTGGGGGGTGCTGCTAAGTTCATTCCTTACGGCGTTCTGGTGGATCATTTCCAGCACGAGGTGTATGAGCATCCGGAAATGACACCGGTGGAAAGACGGCAGACCTGGAGAAGATTGGAGAAGCAGTATCTGCCGCATAAGGATTACACAGACTGTGAATTTCTGGAGAATGGCGGATGGTGGTTCCGTCAGAGTCATATCTTTATGACACCATTCTATTATATTGATTATACACTGGCGCAGGTGTGTGCATTACAGTTCTGGTATCGCCTGTATCAGAAGGATGAAACCGCATTTGAGGATTATTATCGTATCTGCCAGATAGGTGGAACAAAGACATTTACGCAAATCGTGGCGGCAGCGAATCTGAAGGTGCCATTTGCGGATGGGTGTTTAAAGGATGTCATGAAGGCCGTGCGCAGCTATCTGGATCAGGTGGATGACAAAGCGCTTTGATGATGGTAACAGGGAAGCTGCATATTCTTGAAATATCGTGTCCATGAGCGATAGCTGAAGGGCTAGTATGAAGTGCTGTAGCATTTGAAAGGCCATGGTATTCATAAACCTTTTACGGTAGGGAAGGAATCAAGGAAAGCCTTGTTTTATCAGTAATTTTAAGGAGTTTTCGATTGACAAAGGCAGGGTTTGTCTATATAATCATAATCGTAAATATGGCTGTGATAAGAGAGTACTGTTTGTGAAAGCTTTCAGAGAGTATGCACGTTTGGTGAGAGTGCAGCAGTGGAACCTGCAGGAAATAAAGACTTGGAGCTATCCAATCAGGACGTTTCCTTCACGTTACGAAGAGACTTGAAACACAGTCACTAAGGCTGCGCGGGGAAACCTGCCGGCGAATTAGGGTGGTACCACGATGAAGCTCTCGTCCCTATATTGGAAGAGAGCTTTTTATATGGAAATAGCAAAGGAGCAGATTATGGAAAAGTTAACTGAACAGGAAGTTATCCGTCGACAGAAAATGGAAGATCTGCGTGCCATGGGCATTGAGCCGTTTGGGCATGCATATCAGAGAACACACAAATCCGGAGAAATCCGTGCAGCGTATGAAGACTGTACGAAGGAAGAGCTGGAAGAAAAAGATTTGACAGTGAAAATTGCAGGACGTATCATGACGAAGAGACGGCAGGGAAAGGCCGGCTTCATGCATATTCAGGATATCGACGGACAGATTCAGATTTATGTTCGTAAGGATGTCATTGGTGAAGAGGCCTATGAGGTGTTCAAGAAGTCAGATCTTGGGGATATTGTTGGAATCGAAGGAAAGGTCATGAAGACAAATCATGGAGAGCTTTCTGTAAAGGCTGAGGTGTATACGCATCTGACGAAGGCACTGCGCCCACTGCCTGAGAAGTATCATGGCTTACAGGACGTGGAAGAGCGTTTCCGTCGCCGTTATGTGGATTTGATCACGAATGAAAACAGCAAGCGTATCGCATTGACAAGACCTAGAATCATCCGTGCTATTCAGAATTATCTGGATAATGAAGGCTTGGTGGAGGTGGAGACACCAGTGCTGCAGCCGATTCTGGGCGGAGCAAGTGCAAGACCGTTCGTGACGCATCACAATACACTGGATATGCCGTTTTATCTGCGTATCGCAACAGAGCTGCCTTTGAAGAGACTGATTGTCGGTGGTCTTGAGGGTGTATATGAGATTGGTAGATTATTCCGTAACGAGGGAATGGATGCTACACACAATCCGGAGTTTACAACGGTGGAGGCCTATGTGGCATATTCTGATCTGAACGGGATGATGGATCTGGTGGAAGGTTTGTTGAATCATGTTGCGGAGAAGGTATGCGGAACGACAGAAATCGAATGGCAGGATAAGACGATTTCTTTGAAGGCGCCGTTTAAGAGATTACATATGGTGGATGGTATCAAGGAGGCATGCGGTGTTGATTTCTGGCAGGAGATGAGCTTTGCGGATGCATGTGCAATTGCGAAGGAGCATGATATCGAGGTTGAGAAGAAGCATAACAGTGTAGGGCATATCATCAATCTGTTTTTTGAGAAGTATGTTGAGGAAACGCTGATTCAGCCTACGTATGTATATGGGCATCCGGTGGAAATCAGTCCGCTTGCGAAGAAGAATGCACAGGATCCTAGATTTGCGGATCGCTATGAGCTGTTTATTGACGGGCATGAGTATGCGAATGCGTTTTCGGAGCTGAATGATCCGATTGATCAAAGAGAGCGCTTTGAGAATCAGCTGAAGCTGCGTGATCTGGGGGATGATGAGGCAAATGAGATGGATACGGATTATGTGGAGGCATTGGAGTATGGTCTGCCGCCAACTGGTGGTGTTGGATTGGGAATTGACAGACTGGTGATGCTGTTGACAAATTCGCAGACAATACGGGAAGTGTTGTTATTCCCGCATATGCGTCTTAACAAATAAAAAGTAACGCAACCTATTTGGGTTGCGTTATTTGTCTGTTTACCAAATACTTGAATTATGAGGTGAAGACATTGTCAAATAAAAAATATTATTCTATTATGATCGACATAGTTGATGCTAGGAAATATAAAAATCGTAATGAAATACAAGAATTTATGAAATGTATTATTATGTACTTGAATAAAATATTTTATAAATCTTTAAAGAAACCATTAATGTTTAGTGCAGGGGATGAAATTCAAGGCTTGTTTTATGAATCATTGGCCGCGTATTTATGTGTTCGATTTTGCATGATGATTTATTATCCAGTTAAAATTAGGGCAGGAATTGGATATGGAGAATTAGCATTTGATAATGAAAATTGGAAATATACTCGTCACAACTTCTTCAAAGGCAACAATCGTTGAATGCACAAAATGTTAAATTAATTGCTGAATTATTATATCCGATTTTCGATGAAAACATTATGGTTTCGTACATTGAATTTAAAGACCAATTAAATTTTATATTAGAGATGAAAGCTAATATAGTACCTATGCAATCTTTGAGTTATGCAAGAATCGGAAGTTTTCCCAAGGGAGAATTAAAAAACAACATAGTTATATCAAATGATATTGATCAAGTATATTTTATGCCATTACGCGAACTTTTAGAGGATAGTAATATGTTAGTGGAAAATACAGGGAAGAAGGGAATGTCTACAATGATTTCAGGAATATTAGGAACTACACGTCAAAATATTGATAAACATATTCGCTTAGGAAAGATAGATGAAAATAGAAAAATTGATTTTTCTGTTGCTTGTTGGCTGATTGAGGAACTTGATAATGTATAATATGTTATTATTTATTATTTTCCATATCTCATCTGTTAATTGATGTTTGCTCTGTTAAACTGAAAAATAAATACAAAGAAAAAGAGCGAATATGGCTTTAATATCAATTTTAGCGATATTAATATTAGTGAAACCAACTGGCGTACTAATTTCATTGGCCTTTAAAGTTATCTTCAAAGAAGAGAAATGTAATAACGAGTTAAAAATTGGTACATATATAGGATATTTAGAGAGAATTATATTTTTTTTATTATGTATCTTTAATTTCTATTTCTACCATAGGTTTTATTATTGCTGCAAAAACTTTAGTTAGATATAAGGATATCAATAATAATAAAAATCATTTTCAAGAAAAGTACTTAATAGGAACATTCTTAACTACAATTGGAGCTTTATGCTGCTTTGCGCTCATTAAGTTTTTAAGTACTTAAAAAGGAAGATGCATATCAATATATTCTTTTTCTGTACATATCTATATGTAACCTTCATGTACTGCATCACTGTGTGCGTTATAGAATAAAATATCCAGATTTAAATGGCTAAAAATTTTGCAGTAACGCTGATTCACTTGCAAAAATAGTAATTGATGGAACTTTATCTACGAATGGCTCACTTCCATCATTTCCTAGTTGAATTACTCGTAATCAAATACAATTACATACAGGTACAGTACATCTCATAGATAGGCATATATATTAAAGCATTAGAAGGAGTGCTGTGCTTTTTTTGTCTAAGCTTAAAATGTCTAGCCTCAGAGGAGGCTAGACAAAGTCGTAATGGAACGAGTACATGGCATAACAATTTAGATACGCTAGCCTCAGACGAGGCTAGACTGTACTTTTGATGTAAGAGAGAGGTTAAAGTCATATTTAGATACGCTAGCCTCAGACGAGGCTAGACTCACTGCATCTATATATGATTCCATTGGCAAATTCGATTTAGATACGCTAGCCTCAGACGAGGCTAGACCTCTTAACATTGTGTTTACATACTCAATACATATATTTAGATACGCTAGCCTCAGACGAGGCTAGACCAAATATGTTGCGACAATAAACGTCGAATCACTGATTTAGATACGCTAGCCTCAGACGAGGCTAGACATTAGCAATCACACACCTACGACGCTTATAAGGCATATTTAGATACGCTAGCCTCAGACGAGGCTAGACATGTTTGCAAAGAAGGTTATACAGAAGAAAGAAATTTAGATACGCTAGCCTCAGACGAGGCTAGACTTGGAAATGGGAACAGCAGCAGTGACACATATCTATTTAGATACGCTAGCCTCAGACGAGGCTAGACATTATTTTGACAATCAATCGAAAAAAAGAATCAGTATTTAGATACGCTAGCCTCAGACGAGGCTAGACATATAATGTAATTAAATTAATTTTTATATCTAATTTTGGATTATTCGCATAACCACTATACTTTCAAGCATTTTGGAGTATAGAAAACCATTCATTTTACCACTAATTTACCACGATTGAATGAGCCTTGATATGACTATAAAATAACACCCAAAAGACATCATTACACCTAAATGGTGTCTTTTTAAAAAGCAGTCAATCATAAGACTAACTGCTTTGTATGTAGGGATATGAAATTGTAAACTAGATTGTCTGTTATAGATTTATAGTCATAATATATTCTTCGCTGTTTTCATCAACAACAAGAAAACCTGCTTTCTTATACATTTTTACTGCATAATTATTTTTCTGAACAGATAAGGAAATTTTTGAATAACCAAAAGATTTTTCCACTAACAATAATTGTTGCAATAATGAAGTCCCAATCCCTTGTCCTCTATACTTTTGAAAAACAGACATAGCAAGGGACGGTGTATCATTGTCAATGTGTCCGTAATCGTTCATTATTCGTACCCAAATAGCACCTATGACATTTCCTTGAACTTCCGCAACTAAAGCCCTATCATCTTTTCGCTTTCCAAATTCAAAAACATATTCTTGTAATTCTGGACAGTTAATTATTGATTTAGGTGGTGGCTCAACACCGTCTGGAATATAAATTGCTTCATACAAAAAGTCATTGAGTAAATCATATTCTGCTTTTTTAATTTCCCTTATGATATAATCCATAACTTGACTCCTAATCTATTTTATCTTTTTTCATACCCCGATTATACCATTCACATATAAGCACTACAACAAAATTTTATGCTTCAATAATCTTGTTAAAAAGTTCTAAGAGTATATCATTTCATCACTCCAATCTATAATTTTGGTAAGAAAAAAGCAGTCAATCCTAAGACTAACTGCTTTATATGTGATATAAGGTTATCAGACAATTTACCAACAAAGTATATACTATCGACTCAATAACATAGGCAAAAATTTTAATAATAAATCAATTCCATACGTAAATATGAATAACCCTAATATTATCGAAACTATTGTTCCTATTTTAATTTTTTTAGCCAGAATAAATACTGCTGGGTGCTTTGGGTCAATATATATGCTATATACATTTCCTCGTGTCATACTCCTATTTAATCGTTTATGAGATATATTTTGTGCTGTTTGCTCACGATAATAAGTTCCGTTATATGTATATTCAAATATTGGAGATTGTGTAGAAATGCCATTGCCACCATAATATGTATTGTAGCCACAATACACGCCGTCCACTTTTTCTCTACAACGCAATAACGAATATAAATCATTTACCCCAACCAAAATAAATACCAAACCAAATATAATTGCTCCCAATGGATAAACCAAAATCTCACCATATGGCAAAGTTAAAGATAAGATAGAAACGATTCCACAGCCAATGAAACAAATAAACATAATCAAACAGATAAGTGGCATGACTTTATAGCGTTTCTTTTTCATAATTACAAAACATACTATACCAAATACTATTGTTAAAAAATAAATAAGAATTGTCATTCCTAATCGCTCCTTTGATTTTACCAAACCACTTAGTCAATATTATTTTTCTAACTGTTCTTGCACAAATTTAATGCTATTTTGAATATATTCTTTGTCTTTTTCTGTTGCAACTTCTTCTAATTGTTTAAACAAAGCAATACATTCATTTCGTTTACCTAATACATTAAATGCAGTTGCAATATTGAGATACCATGTCATTTCATCTTTCATATCTTTAGGTTTCGTATCTATTGCAAGAAGTTTTTCTAAAAAGAGTTCTCCATTTTTATTTTCGTGATATTCTCTTACAATATCATTGTTCATTTTTCTAAACTGACGTCCTCTCCGCATTAAAACAAAGAATACAGTAAAGAAATAAACAATAGTAATAACAGCAATACCACCAACAATAATGCCTAAAAAGCCAATTGTTGATTTTACATAGGGAATTACTATGTTCACATAAATCAATAGTAGTACCGCCCAAAATAGAAAGGCTAATCGGATAAGCCATTTATCTCTTTTTTCATATATTGCTCTTTTATTTTTTAGATTTTCGGGTTCGTAAATCATTTTATTTCACTCCTTTATTGCCACATCAATCAGAATTTGTTTCATTGTTCTGATTTTGTTTCTTCCATTCCTTATAATCTTTTTGCGTTTTTTGTTGTCTTTTAACATCTGCCATTTTTTCTAAAATTACTTCTACGTCTGGTTGACTGTGCTGTTCTGGTAGAGAATAGAAAATAAGGTTATCATCGCTTGTATATACTGAAATATTAAAAACCAAATCACTTTCTACAATTTCTTGCATGATATAGGAAAGTTCTTCTGCATATTCTTTATCAGTTTTTCCCTCATTAAGATATATACTTGTTTCTATTTCATATTCCCTTTTTTTCAGATATTCTTCTACACTTTCCTTACCATTCCATTCTGTCGTGGTTGTATGCCCTTGAACTTCAATTTGATAACCTCTTATAAAAGGCTTATCTTGAAATAAAGGAGTTGCAAGTTCTTTTATTTCATCAGAATAGTAATAAACATGGTAACTATCCTCAAAAAGTCCAGTATTTCGTGTATATATAGTAGCAGTTTGAGAAGAATTTTCTTTACTGGAAACTTCTGCCATAATCCAGTTTAATCCTATTTTTTCTTCTTTGTACTTCTTCACTTCTGTAATAATAAATTCTTCATTGTATTTGTCCTTTAATTTGGATAAGATATATTTTTGTGCTTCTTCACTAGAGTTAAAATCATGCGAATAACTGCTACAACCATTTAATAGTCCTAGACAAAGCACGCTTGCTATAACACCTAATAAAAATTTTTTATATCGCATAATCGCCACCTCTATGTGATTTGATGATTTAATACAGTTCTACAAACTGGAATTTACTGCACTACAAACTGGATTTTATCCATCTATGAAAGTTGATTTATACAGTATTCTCTGATTGCATTATTTATAGATACATCACCATTCTTAAAAATACCTTCACCTTTGTCTTTCAAATAATCTAAAGCACCTTGATATTTATGCTCGTGAATCAATGATAATGCTTTTCTTAATTCAACATGGTATATAGAATTTTCTAAATTATTGTAAAAATCACAGATTGAAGATGATTGAGCAGTTTTATAAAAATGTTCTAAATAATTATCTATGATTTCTTCTAATTCACTGATTGTCCATTCTTTTAATTCTGTTTCATTTTTAAACAATTCAGCACCGCTAACTGTAAATGCACCAATAGTTCTCAAACTTAATGGTTCTTTTTTATTGGTTTCCATTTTCAATAAATCCCATAACAAATCATCTAACCACAATGGTTTGATTGTTTCTATAGCAGTACAATAACACTTATCATCTGACTTTACTTTCACACCAATAAGCAAATCAAAGAATAATTCCTTTGTACTATACCAAATCATAAAATCTTTTTTCTTAAACTTATATTTTTTAATTTTATCTTTAAGCATTTTAGGCAAAACTTTTGTTAGTTCTTTATATTTTTGTCGTTCTTCTTTTGTCATTTGAAACACATCCTTACAACTTCTAATTTGTCGCTTTCTTCATATCCATATTATAACAGTTCCATATATCCACCACAATAAAAATCAGCATACCCTTTAAATATTTTCTGCATTGAAAATGCACACTTTTCCTTTCTTCCTCTTGATTACCAATCACAGAAAAGAAAAAGCCCTGTCAAGAGCCTTGCCACCATTGGTGGTGCTTTGCACTCTTTACTGGGCTTTTTGTTTGCTGTATCTTCCATGCAAGAGGAAATTAAAAACCTCTGTTCCATTTCGCCTTTAGATAATCTTCATAATCTCCCTCATTAAAGTCTACTTGTGGAGAAGTATTAGGAATGTTTTTTCTGTTGTCAATATCTGCAAGTTGACGGAATATCCAATCATCATAAGGGTTGTGATATTTGTATTCTTTTGGTTGTTCTCTGTATCGGTCTAACCCTCGCATTTCCTTGTGTACTTTCATCATACGTTCTATTTTTTGACGCTGTATTAACTGTTTGATTTCCATAAGTTCTTCAATTTCTACAACCTCATTAGAAAGATAATTGCTGATGTATCTAATCAATATGGTTTCCATGTAGAATTTGTATTCGTTTTCATTATCAAAGAATTCATTTTCAGACAGATAATCTAAGGAAACATTGAAGTCCTGTTCCCGTTTGATAATATCCATAATATATGGCTCGGTATGGTCGATATACTTCCATTCTCCCGACAATAATTCATTGGGCGTTACACCCAGCACGTCCATTATCTTTTCCAGCGTATCAAAGGTAGGATAATTCACACCACGTTCAATCTTGGAAAGGCTCTGCATATTGATACCGATTTTGTCCGCAAGTTCCTGTTGTTTCATTCCTCTGTGTTTTCTTATGGTCTGTATGTTTTCTCCTAAGAAACTGATTTTCTTTTCATAATGCTCCATAACTTAGTATAACCGCTCCTTTCGTTGCTTCTCTTGGTATTTATAAGCATATCATACTTAATATATATCCAAAAGTCAACAAAAACTTCTTGACAAGTAATTCTAATGGCGTTATTATCGTATCAGATGGAGTGATTAAGCACGCTAGGGTCAATCACACGCTTGAGTAAGCATAGAGAAGATATATTTTCATTTTGATAGCATGAATAAGCATGGACTGTCAGACCGAAAATAGTGGTTTCCAAAAGGGGCTGGCTGGACGGGGCACGTCCCCCAGACGTGTTCGGACAGACAGTTCCTTTTGGAAAGGGAACGCCTTTAGGCGTTCGTAAAGGGCGTATATGTAACACCGCCCTGCGCATACATGTCATAGTACCTAGAAACTGTGATAAATAAAGGAAAAAACACAATTTTTACCCCGCAAAAAACGGGACATACGAAAGGAGTAATGCACTATAACTACACACAAAAATTTATCCGTTAAGATTGATTACATCAGCATTGTATTTGAAACGGCAACTGCTGAAGATGTCATCATGCACATTTTAGGTTTACCGACTGACATTTTCAATGTCTATCCGGCAAGCATTAAATACAAAACCTATCAAGCACGCTGGCAGATTGGAGATATTTATGTATCGGGCGACGCAAGAAAAACAGAGGATAACCCACAAGGGTTAGGCTGTTATCTTGTTATGACCGGCAGAGGGTGTGATGATATTTTCCGTATTCTCGACAGTAGGAATTGTACTTTTGGGGATATGTTCAAACATTGTGAGCGAAGATACGGACAGGATAACTTCCACTTCACAAGGCTTGATATTGCCATTGATGATAAAAACGAAAAGCCATTTTTTACCATAGAGCAGATAAAGAAGAAATGCGAAAAAGAGGAATTTATCTCGAATAGTGAGGGCTACCACTTTGACGAAAGCAAGTTTGATGATTTCGACACCGCAAAGACTGTTTATATCGGTGCTGGTAAATCGGGATTGTCCTACCGCTTTTATGATAAGGATAAGGAAGTCTGTTCAAAACATAATAAGACGCTTGAGGAAGTCGGCAGTTGGAAACGGACAGAAATGCAACTGCGTGATGATAAGGCTCATGCTTTTGCCATGACATTCAAGGAAAGACCGCTGGAACTTGGAGAACTGGCTTTCGGTCTATTGGCAAACAACCTACGCTTTGTCGTACCAAACAGAAACGAAAGTAATAAGAGCAGATGGAAAACTTGTCGGTTTTGGGAACGCTTTTTAGGGGCTGTGGAAGTCTTAAAACTGCAAGTACCAAAACAGCAAAATTCCCTTGAAGAAACACAGCAATGGCTCACAGAGGGTGGCGTGATTTCCGCTGTCAAAAGTTTTTACTTCTTGGAAGAACATGACGCATTAGGCGGACTGGAAAAAGTGGGAACTATGCTTGATAAGGCAAGATACAGCAATTCCCTTTCCAGTAAATTAACCGCCCATTTACAGAGGATAGACCGCACCGACCTTATCCCCTATATCCAGTATGACACGAAACATGGGAAAGGGGGTATCTGATGAATAACAACGATATTCCCGTATGGGAAAAATACACCCTTACCATTGAAGAAGCGTCAAAGTATTTCCGTATCGGAGAAAACAAGTTAAGACGCTTAGCAGAGGAAAACAAGGACGCTGGCTGGCTCATTATGAATGGCAACCGCATACAGATTAAACGCCGACAGTTTGAACAGGTTATCGACAAATTGGACGCAATCTAATGCAAATGAGCCTTGTATGTGTTATGATGAACACAAGTCATATCAAGGCTCTTTCCAACAAGGAAAGGAGCAGACACCATGAAAGAAAAAAGACGGGATAACAAAGGTCGTATCCTGCATACTGGAGAGAGCCAACGAACAGACGGGAAATACTTATATAAATATGTAGACGCATTTGGAAACACAAAATATGTGTATGCTTGGAGATTGACACCCACAGACCCGACACCAAAGGGAAAACGGGAAAAACCCTCACTTCGTGAACTGGAACAGCAGATAAGACGGGATATTGAGGACGGTATCGACAGCACAGGCAAGAAAATGACGCTTTGCCAACTCTATGCCAAACAGAACGCACAGAGGGCAAATGTGAAGAAAAGCACAATAAAACAACGGGAACAACTCATGCGGTTATTGAAAGAGGATAAGTTAGGTGCTAGGAGCATTGATACGATAAAACCCTCTGACGCTAAAGAATGGGCGTTACGCATGAAAGACAAAGGCTTTTCCTACAATACCATTAACAACCATAAACGCTCGTTAAAAGCGTCATTCTATATCGCCATACAAGACGATTGCGTAAGGAAAAATCCCTTTGATTTCAAGTTAAGTGAAGTCCTAGAAAATGATACCAAAGAGAAAGTTGCATTGACAGAGGAACAGGAACAAGCCTTACTCTCATTCATCAAGACGGACAATGTGTATCACAAGTATTATGATGATGTGCTGATACTGTTAAAAACAGGACTTCGTATCTCGGAACTGTGCGGACTGACAGTAGCCGATATTGATTTCAAGAATGAAGTTGTGATTATCGACCACCAGTTACTAAAGAGCAAGGAACAAGGCTATTATATTGAAACGCCTAAGACGAAAAGCGGAATAAGGCAAGTACCATTAAGCAGAGAAACGATACAGGCATTTCAACGGGTTATGAAGAAACGCCCAAAGGCAGAACCATTTGTGATAGACGGACGGGGCAATTTCCTATTTGTCAATCATAAGGACAAGCCAAAAGTTGCGATTGATTACAACGCCTTATTTGTCCGTATGGTAAAGAAATACAACAAGCACCACAAGGACAATCCCTTGCCACATATCACACCGCATACGCTACGCCATACGTTCTGCACAAGGCTGGCAAGCAAGAACATGAACCCAAAAGATTTACAGTATATCATGGGGCATTCAAACATTAGTATCACAATGAATTGGTACGCTCATGCGTCCATAGATACCGCAAAATCAGAGGTTCAGCGTCTAATTGCATAGAAGTATTTACCACGATTTTAACCACGCTTGATAGCGAAAATATAAGAAGATAGACCTAGATATGTGAGGTTTACCACAAAAGCAAAATGCCCGTAGAGCCGATAAAATAAGGCTTTGCGGACATTTAAGAAGATATAAAAAGATAGTCAAAAAGACATATATAATTTAAATTAAATTTTGTCACACCTATTTAGATACGCTAGCCTCAGACGAGGCTAGACAACTGAAGATCAGCTTTTCACTAAATCACTCCTACATTTAGATACGCTAGCCTCAGACGAGGCTAGACGTTTGTATATATCTGTGCATCCGGATACTCATCATATTTAGATACGCTAGCCTCAGACGAGGCTAGACTCGGTCGTGGTGTAAATAGTTTGACCACGATTCCTATTTAGATACGCTAGCCTCAGACGAGGCTAGACAACTTGTAAATACACTCATGGACAACATCTCAGAATTTAGATACGCTAGCCTCAGACGAGGCTAGACGCTCTTATCCTGTACCGATTGCCATCACCATCATATTTAGATACGCTAGCCTCAGACGAGGCTAGACAGTGAAAATTATTGCATTTTAAGACGTTTGTAACAAAATCATTTCTTTTCATAACTATTATTGGTTATGGAAATGAAAAAGCTGTTACAAAATGCGATAAAACGCAATTTTAAGGCGCGAACCTCCCAGGGATCTCATGTGAGCTTACGGTTCGCGCAAAATAATTCATATAAACAATACGTCTTCTTCAACATTGAAGCTGGGCTTAACTCCTATATGTTCTACTTTATTTTTGTAATTGTTACCTAAATAGTAAAATCTTAAACTATCATGTTCTTTATCAATTAATCCAGTAAGCTTGTGTTTAACCTCTCTGCATTTCGCTTGATCCATAACACATTCAAAAACTGAATTTTGAACTCTTTGACCATAATTCACACATACTTTAGCAACGTTCCTTAATCTTTTTTTACCTGCGCTGTTTTGGGTGTTGACATCATAAGTTATTATAACAAGCATTTCTCATCACTTCCATAAAAACGGTGGATATTCAGGTAAATCGCCACGAATTGTTCTAGCAAGTAACAGCGCCTGAACGTAAGGAACCAAACCCCACTCTATCTTTTGATCAAGGAATGGGTGCTTTATCGTTTCCTGTTTTTTCTTTTGCCATGAAGACAGAACCGCTTTTCTAGTCGTATCATCCATATAAACAGCGCCACTATCGGTTTTTGTAAATCCATCAGCATTTACTATATTCATATTTATTAGTGATAAAACAAAACGATCAGCCAGAATTGAGCGTAATTCTTCCATTAAATCTAATGCTAAAGAGGTGCGTCCAGGAAGATCAGTATGTAAAAATCCAACATAAGGATCTAAGCCAACAGATTCAAGCGCTGATGTGACATCCTTTGCTAAAAGTGTATACGTGAAGGAAAGAAGAGCATTAACATTATCTAGCGGAGGTCGTTTATTTCTACCATGAAAATAGAAATCATTTTTCTGTTGGAGAATTAAATCATCAAATACATGGAAGTAACAATTTGCTGCATTGCCTTCGATTCCTCTTAAAGTGTCTGCAGAATCCGCTTTTCTAGCTTCTTTTGCAGATAATCTGATCGTTTCAGCTGCTGTTTCGATTTTTTCAACATCTATTCTCATACCATAATCTCGTTTGGCACGAAGTAATATATTTCTGGAATTGATTAGCTTTGCTGTTATCATGTTTTTTGCATATGCTAGACGTTTTTCGCTTGATTCAGATATTCTGAATTGTTCTTTCCGCAACAGGACGTTTCCACGTTCCTCTCCAACAACTCTAGCAAGAAATCTTCCATGCATTGTCATAAATGTTAATGATATTCCCATATCTGCACATTTCCCCATAAGTGCAGGACTTACGCCTGTAAAACCAAATCCAACAATCCCTTCCATGTTATGTAAGGGAAACCTCGACACAGATTTATCTTCTTTTGTGGCGATAATGTTTTCACCATCCAACGATAAATAGGTCCTAGGTGTTGTTATATACAGTGTGTTCAAAAGTTTTTTCATATACCTTTATCTCCTAAATATTTATCAAAGTATTCGTCAACAGAAGGATTTTGATTCAGTTTAGGAAGACAGATATCTTTTAAAGAACATGCATTGCATTTTTTAGATATTTTTACTTTAGGAGTATATTGCTTTAAATACAGTTTATGCATTTCTTCACAAAATGCTTTAACTGTACTGCGCATGTCAGAAAAAAATAAAACTTCAGTTCTTCGTCTTGTTTCTCCATAAAATAGATAACCCTTTTCAATCTTACACAAAAGCATTTCTTCCAAACACATTGCCTGTGCACATAATTGCAAGTCATCAGCTTGATATTGTTTAGGTTCTCCTCTTTTATATTCAATAGGGAAAGGAAGATAGCGTTTAGAATCTTTTGAAATAGAAATACCTTCTTCTGATGGATGAAATTCTACAATATCACAAATACCACTAATACCCATAGTCCTTGAAAATACAGAAAGTCCTCTACGTATGAGTATTCCATTTCTTGTTTCAGAGAATGCACCATTATGTGCATTCTCATGAAAAATCTGACCGTCTATCGTACGGTAATTCTCTGCCCACTGTTGTTCAATATGTATGAGTGCCCATTGACGGCGGCAAAATGCAAAATGCTGAATACCTGAAAGCATTAAAAATTCGTCTTCATTATATTCCATCATAAATTTCTGGTTCTAGACCTTCTAATGGAGATAACGTGATTGTGAAATCTTCAAAGCAATTTGGCGTATCCACATCATTTTTTACCTCAACCTTTAAAGAATTGTGTACTTTTGCTGAACTGTATTGTCCTGCTAAACAATTATGCTTCCACCAATATACCTTACAAACTTCCATGCTTCCTTCCGGTCTTGCACTGGAGGCATCGTTCATGAACAGGGAACATAAAGCTTCTTTGATTTTCTCAGCATCCTCTTCACTGAAACCTGTTTTTTCTGCCAGCTGGTGATTGATGCTTCCTTTACATACATATAAACCAAAATCAACACGGTGCTTCATTCCCATAGTGTCAGAGGAACGTTTTTCAGATGGCTCACTATTTACGCTCTTTGTTATCTGCATATCGGTTGTTACAACTGGATTGATACTTTCTGCAGTTCTTATAGAAACAGGACCTCTTACACCTACAGAAACATTATTCGTTTTAAATGCGAAGACCTGCCCAAATGCTCTGACATCGGTCCATTGTTTACAGGCAGCTGCAGCATAAGCTTCACGATCCTTTAAAACCGCTTTTAATTCCTTATTATTAGAAGCACGTTCACTTAAGCTTTTGAATCCATCGCTGCTTCTTTCATCAGATTGGACGAAGATATTTTCTCCCATATCCTGCAGACGGTTTCTGATTTTCCGTTTAATACATACGTCAGATACTTCTCCAAATCCTTTAAAATCGATTCTAGGCTGATTCCCTGAAAGTGGATCACCATTCGGATTTGCTTTATTTACTGTGAAAATAACTGCGAAATCGACTTTGTTTGTAAATGCTGTCATGATTTAGACTCCTCCTTTTGTTTGTTTTTTTCTTTTCTTTCAGTATTGATTCGTTTGATTTCATTTCTCTGACAATCAAAACCAATAACAAAATAAGCGTTTAAATTTTGAATGTGTTCTATAGATTCCATATCCATTACTGCGTGTAACTCTTCCATTAAGTCCTGTTTCATTGAAAGAAGATAATCACATTTTTTTCCTAGTTTCTCAACATAAGGTCTGATTTTCTTATCTAGCGTAGTAAGCGTTACAAATGGATGTTCTTGAAATGGTGCGTATAAACGCATTGCATTTGTTGGACGATCTTCCTTTTGAATGTTTAAAGCATATTGTTCAATTGCATCATATATTGCAAGAATTCTTCCTAATAAATAGGGGATATTTGATTTAGCTAATTTTTTGTTTTCCATAATATTCACACTCCAATTCACTCCTTCTCTATCGTAACAGTATTTTTTGAATACTGCACACAGTATACCTATACATTTATTCCAGTTATACTTCGTATTCGTTGACATGGTCTTTATCTGATTGTTAAGTCGAATGATAAAATCATCCGGAATAGGTTTCCCTTCAGAAATACATGGCAGTAAGCGTCCCATCTGCAGTGTCATCAACTGATCATCCACTTCAAAGAATGCACCACGTAATGTCCCATATGCACAAGAAATGATTTCTCTGGGAATTGGGGTCATTACATCGCTCATATAATCAGCTTTTGAGTATTGAGGCCAGCTACAATATGTAAACCAGTTCTGTAGATGTTTGTAGTATGTAGAAGCATCTATTTCCTGATAGTAGGTTATTGAAAATCTACCAATCGTAGCAGCATCCATTGCCATGATGACGATGTTATCATTATGATCGCTGATATTCTGCCTATAACCGTCAATTGCTTTATTTACACGTTGTGCGTAATCTTCTTCTGTATCTACTTTGTCCGGTAAAGCAGGAAATAAGCTTTCGTCTAATGCGAATGCCGTCATAATGTTATCACAGTGTGCATTCCATACCAAAATCGTTTGTCCATTTTGCTTATATGCCTGTTTTTGTATCAACCATCGCAAAGCATTATGAATTTTCTGAGATGTTTCATATCCAATGGAAATCGCTTCTTTTTTAGAAACAAACCTGCCGCGATATGTAAAACCGTTTGCATCATTAGTAGAAATTAACTTAGCTTTATCTTTTCCTTGACGAAGTTTCGCAGGATGTTTTTCTGTGCAATACATCATTTTACCTGTTATATAGCAGAGATCCTCGTCGGTATGTAGACTGGTATAGAATTTGTGGTAGGTATCGAATAGCATTTTGTCACACCATGGTTCAACAATTCGTTTTTGTATACCTCTGATTTTAAAGCGGACAAAAGCTTCTGTTTGAACAACTGTTTTCTGGATTTTATATTTCTTATCCAATTGTTCTCCATCTAATTTTAAGATATCGCAAGAGATCAAGTCAGAGATGAGTGTACCTTGTTCAAGATATTGATAGATTGGTATAATGCTAGAGTGGGTGTAAGAAGAATCTATCCATTGTTTTAGAAGACTTTGGTGTGCAAGAACATGCGGATCGTTTCGTTTACCAGTATACTCTGCATAATCTTTTGAGATATAAATTAGCTTATCGTGTAAAGGATGAGGCGTAATACCGCTTGATCTACTCGCTGAATCCTCAGTCACAGGAATGACAGTGACGGCATCATCATTAGGAATTTCTATTGCATGGATAAATTTTCCGTTTTCATCCAAAACAACTTCAATCTGTGCTTTTGTAGTTAGATGGCTAAGCGGTAATAACATCCCTGTTTCACTTTCCTTGCCCACTTCACTCTGACATATATCATAGGTTTCTAGTAATTTACTCGCCCAACTCATGCAATTCACCTCCTTCCTCATGTTCAACACTCTTAAAATTGATATCTTTTTCAAATCTCTTGATATCGCCGGTTCCTACAATACGCCTGATTGCACATTGTTCAGGGCGGATGAATGTAATAATACCTTTTTTCATGACTGGTGTCCAAAAAGTCGCAATCAGTTTGCCTTTTTCTTCTTCATGCAACCATTCGTCTGGGTAGATGAATCCATGAACCATAGTACTGAAAGGCACTATGGTATGGTCATCATAAAAACCTTTTCCTTCACCAAATTCACATGGTTCTACATACGCCTGACATTCACGCGTACCAAGAAATACATCCCTTCGTCCACCACGATTAACCATGCGCTTTGCGATTAACCAATGTTTATTCTCATTACGATCTTTTTCTAATTCTTCATGGTGTAGATTCCATTCAAAGTGTGCTTTTACCTGATATTCAACATCTGTTAAATAGGTGTAGTAGGAGAGAGTATTACCTCCGTGGTAATTGATTGGTCGAATACCTTGTGTTGTGAATTGAATCTCATTCATAATGCGAACTTCATCAATAAACCAGCTGATTGTCGGCTTAAAGTAAATACTTTTAACAACTCCCTTTAAAGCTTCATATGTTGGAATTTGATAAGAAAACTTCTCGCCAGATACACGATTGAGAGGATCTGAAAAAAGAGCATATTTACTTTTTACGCAAAATGTGATTTCGTTTTTCTTTTTCATTTTTTCACCTTCTTTCTAATAAATTTATTTTATAATACAATATGATGTTTTAAATACGTCATATTGTATTTAAAATCGAAATTGATTTGAAGAGTGCGTAGATGAGTGCGATGACTAAGCAATATATAATTCTTAAGGTTATATTCATAAAACCTTTATGCAGCAGCACATAGCCATCATCTTTTTCTTCATCTCTTCTTTCAGTAAGCTTTTCCATGAATTAAAGTTCACACCTCCTAACATGTGATAATAAGCAGAATTGAATAATGTGGCCATGTAAGCCCTATCATCAATTACAAGGTAAGCCTATCATATAATTTTTGTTTTTACAAGCTTTATTTAAAAAATAAATTAAAAGGTGACCCAAAACAATATTTTCAATTATACACAAACGAAGTTAAAAAATGAATTTATAATAGAGTAAAAAAGTTTATGGAATTTTCTATATTAAGTTGAAATATATAACAGAAACTTGAAAATTAGTATAATCAAGATACAATTAAATAAACGAAGATTATTTAATGTTGGTAATACGAATGTACTTCTATACCCTTATTTAATGCACTCTTATTGAATCTGTGTTTAAGATATATGTGAATGATTTTAATCCCATAACTTTTTTACTCTATTCGAACTTATTTCTATTTTGACTTAGTCTTGAATTTACCTTATAATATGGTAGTCAGTTAAGGACTGTGGATCTAAATGTTTGTGTATATTGGTAAATATATGTTTTAGGAAAGGCTAAATGCCTTTTTCTTTTTACACAAACATATCCTCCAACTCCTTCCTAACCTCCAACCCTGTATCCTTCTTATAAAATCCATTCCTCAAAACCAGCATGCCGTTAAACTCAAGCTGATAAATCATATCTTCCTTCTCCAGTTCCTTATACTTGTGTTCATAAACATTTACCATAAAGCGCTGTGTCTTATCAAGTAGTGCATACTTTTCTGCATTGCTAATGGAACTATTCAGCTGATCAATTAGTTTCTTGCCATCTCCGTATGGTACCAAAACACCAATACTCTGAGAATCAATCATTTCAAATGCCATTCCCGCACTCTTTAATGCGTGACCCAGACAAGGATGAGAGAGATTGTCAGAATCTTTTATATTTCTTGCTCGCGATAATAGCTCAAATAAGGAAACTTTACGATTATCAATCTTTGTTGAATATTCTGTATCCTGTCTGCGATTAAATAAATAAGAATCATAATACTGTCGTATAAAGGATAGCGTTAAAAGCTCATCTACACGATTTCCTTCCTTTGAAGCATGTAGCTGTGACAGGAGGATATTTGTCTCATCCTGTCCTTTTTTTACATCCTTAAGTTTTTCGATATGCTCTTCATTGGAATTGATGAGATAGACAGTCCCTAACTCTGGATTTTTACCGTTTCTATTGCATCTGCCGGCAGCTTGAAGAATACTATCAAGTCCGCATAGGGAACGTATGACAACATCACAATCTATATCGACTCCTGCTTCGATCAGATTAGTCGCTATACACAACACAGTATCTTTTTGTTCCATATGCTCTTTTAAATCCTCCAATGTACGATGGCGATGCTCCGGACACATGCTCGTGGATAAATGATATAGATAAAGCCTGTCTATCTCATGATGCTGCTCACAGGCGCGATATAAGTTTCGTGCATCTGCTTTTGTATTGACAATCACCAGCATACTGGTGCCCGGCTCCAGCTTTTGATATATAAAATTCGATAAATCAGCAATTGAATAGCCGCCCCTGCGACAGGCATCTTCTATATGGACACGCTTAAATTGTTCCTGCATTTCCTTTGTCTGTTTTACAATTTCAGATTCTGAAGCCAACTTGATAGGATAGGTGGTAGTTTCCAATAATGGCTGTGTTGCCGTACATAATACCACCGTAGTATTACAATTATAAGCAAGAAAGTTCATCATTTCATTAAACATCGATATTGTTTGAACTGGTATTTTCTGAGCTTCATCTATAATGAGTACAGAGTCGGCTAACTGATGAAACCTGCGTACATCCGTTGTTCGATCTTTAAACATCACATCGAACAGACGAACTGCTGTCGTCAAAATTACGGGCTTATTCCAGGAGGAACTGTAGTAATCATAATCTGTATATTGAGATGGGATAATATTGGAATGATGCTCCAAAACAAAATCTTCATTGAAAAATTGCTTCATCACTTCCGCATTTTGTTCCAATATGGTCTTAAAGGGTGCAACATAAATGATATGCTTCTTATGGTATTTTTTCGCATGATGTAGAGCATAACGAAGTGATGCTAGTGTTTTACCTGAGCCAGTTGGACAGGACAAACGATAAATACCAGGAGAATGGCTGCTAAATGCTTTACACTGATTAGAGATACTAGTGCGTAATTCATTGATTGTACTGATAGAGGAATTTGCAGTTATCTCAGCTAAATGACTCTCAAGCTTATCTGTTGCTGCTTGCCATATAGTATCTTCTGTATAAACGATTGTTTGTGTGTGTTCCATGAAATTGCGAGTATCTTCACGATCTCCATGAATTAGTAAAGACATAAGAAGTCGTTGTAAAGCTCCAATATAAAAATAATAATCCTTCGCATCTTGAGCCGTTTTTTGCTTCATGAAATTTGCAAGATAGATCGAAAGTTCCTTATGCGCTGCACGGAAAAGATATTCCAATTCCTCTGTGGAAATAAAGTCATTCATAAAGGCGGTAATGTGTTCCATATCCAATGCTTTTTCCGGATAACACCGGCTGCGCAAGGCATTATCACCATGCACATTTATGAAATCACATAACCCATGATGAGAAACAATTGCATTTGCTAACATGAGTTTTACCAGACACTCACTCATATCACTGTAAGATCTGCACACCTCAAGCAGAATCTGCGCGCCGGCTGAAGAATGATTCACCTTAGGAAGGAATATATTTTCCAATGCTGCTTTGGTTATGTATTTCTGAAATTCCTTGGAAGCCTTCCCGCAGTCATGCAAAAAAGCAGCCAGCTTCATGCAATTTGTAAGACCTCTTGCTGCTGCGTATTCTTCAATCGCCGCAAAGGTATTGATACTATGCTCCTGTAATGACTGCATTTCCTGATTGCTATTTATATGTGCCAATATGTTCATACTCCCACCCCTGTCTATGTAATCATAGCGCTTACATGAAGGCATGTCAATGTCAATGTTTCTTTGAATAAATGGATATTTAAGGTATAATGTAAGAGAATGTTAAAATAGCCTGTAATTTTGGAGGTAATTACATATGTTAATATACGAAGGGACAAAATATGATTTCAGAATGGACATGGACCTTGATAAAATACCTCATCTCTTAGAGGAAAAGCTTTATGAGCATATGCATATCCATACGAGTAAAAAAGAAGTAACCTCGTGGAAAAATTCACTTCAATATATGTATAAGGTATTAAATGATCCGAATATACCCGATACCTGCGGTGTAGCTATTGAATACAATATTCCCAAAACGAACAAGCGTGTGGATTTTATTATGTCCGGATATAATCATGATGGGAAAGCAAGTGCTATTATCATCGAGCTAAAGCAGTGGGAGCGTGTGGAAACGGTATTCGACCGCGAGGATTTGATAAATACCGAGGTGATGACAGCACTGGGAAAAGGAGTGCATCGCGTTGTACATCCCTGTTATCAGGCCTGGTCTTATGTACAGCATATGAATGATTATATTGAAGAAGTAGGAAAAAAAGACATACAGCTGTACCCCTGTGCATATCTGCATAATTATGACTTAAGGAAAGAGCAAAATATCATAAATCCAATTTATAATGCATGTATTGAAAAATCACCATTATTCACACAGGGAGAGATTCCAAGACTGCGGGAGTTTATCAAAAAGCATTTGAAACAAGGGGATCATAAGGAAGTGCTGTTTCTTATAGAGAATGGCAGAATTCGGCCTTCTAAAAGTCTTCAGGACTGCATTTCTTCAATGCTGGATGGAAATCAGGAATTTACAATGCTGGATACACAGAAAGTGGTCTTTGAAGAAATCCTTTATATGGCCAAATTGTGTCAAAAGGATAAAAGGAAACGGGTAATGATTGCAAAAGGCGGCTCAGGAACAGGGAAGTCTGTGATTGCTGTAAATGCGATGGTGAATCTGTTGAAGGAAGACATGTTTGGACAATATATAACAAAGAATGCGGCTCCGCGCAATGTTTATATGGACAGACTTGCTGGTAAAATGAAGAAAAACAAAATCAAATCGCTGTTCGCTGCCCCGGATAAATTTTATCAGCAGCAGCCGGATGATTATGATTTTTTGATTGTGGATGAAGCGCACAGATTAAGAGAAAAATCAGGTATGTTTCAAAAAGGTGAAAACCAGATACAGGAGCTGATAAGATCATCGCTCTTTACTGTTTTCTTTATCGATCCCTATCAGCGTGTTCATTTTCGTGATTTTGGAAGTATCTCCGAGTTTCAAAAACAGGCACAGCTACAAAATGCGGAGGTGATACAATATGAATTGCATTCACAATTTCGCTGTAACGGATCGGATGGATACCTTGCTTGGGTAAGAAATATGCTGCAGCTGGAAGAAACAGCAAATTTCAATTTCAAGGATATCAACTTTGATTTTCGTGTCATTGATGATCCAAATGAATTAAGAGCTATGATTTGTGAAAAAAACGATGGATCAGGGAAAGCCAGAATATTGGCGGGATATTGCTGGGAATGGGAAAAAGCCGGTAGAAATGATCCGAATCACAATGATATTGAGATTGGTGATTTTAAAATGAGCTGGAATCTGGATGCTAGTGATCCATATGCAATCAGTGAAGGGTCCATTCA
This sequence comes from Clostridium sp. DFI.1.208, assembly GCF_024463855.1. Classification (NCBI taxonomy): domain Bacteria; kingdom Bacillati; phylum Bacillota; class Clostridia; order Eubacteriales; family Clostridiaceae; genus Clostridium; species Clostridium sp. DFI.1.208. The sequence goes on from NZ_JANGCA010000026.1 coordinate 39,101, forward strand.
TCAAGTAGGGTGCATTCATACAACACAGGGGCTTGAATTTGATTATGTAGGAGTTATCATAGGAGAAGATCTCCGTTATGAAAACAATGAGCTTGTGACTGACTATAAGCAGAGAGCGAAAACGGATTCTTCTGTAAAGGGACTGAAAAAGCTGTATCGTGAGAATCCGGAGAAGGCAAAACATATGGAGCGACAGATTATACTGAATACGTATTACACGTTAATGACTAGAGGAATGAAGGGGTGCTATATCTATTGCTGTGATTCAAATCTGCAAAAGTACATCAAAATGTCAATAGCTGATGCATAGTAAAAAAGGGTGAAGCAATTTCAAGCATCACCCTTTCTCATACTTTATAATGGTTCCTATTGGCCTGATTCTTTTTCAGTTCTGTTACCGTTTCCTTCAAGCTATACCTGCAATGACCATCTCTGCCGACTACCGTTTCTGCAGCGTCCAGAGAGCTTTGTATCGCTTCCTCGCAGGCTTCGATGGCAGCACGGAAAACCTTGTCAATCTGCTGCTCATGAAGAATAGTTTGCGATATAAATGAGTCAGCAGATGCATGAGGAATTTTATTTGCTGTGGAAAAGGCAATCGCAATATCGCCACTGCCATTTCCCAGATAGGAGCCAAGGTGCGCGAGTGCCACCGGCATACGTTTGCATACGCGTTTCAACTGTCTGTCGGACATTGGTATATCTGTTGCCAGAATTATTATGATACTGCCCTGCTCCACCTGTTCCTTCGCAGTATCACAAAAGGATACATCTTTCATGATATAATCATTCTTTAATCCGAAATTGGACAAGACAAGAAGCCCCACCGTATATTCTTCTCCATTTAGTTCCAGCACTCTTGACGCGGAACCGATACCGCCCTTCATTTCAAAGCAACTCATACCGCGGCCTGCTCCCACAGCACCCAGTGCAAAATCCTTTCTCGCATCTGCAATCGCCTCATATACATTTGACTCCTGAATGCTACATGCCCGTATATCATTCAGATACCCGTCATTGCATTCCCCAATCACTACATTCACAGTGCCGCTCGTCGTACCGATTTCCGGATGATCCTGCAGCATATAGCGCACCAATGCCTGCTGAACAGTCCCCACACTCAGCGTATTTGTCAATGCGATCGGACTTTCCAATACACCAAGCTCCTCCAGCTGTATCAACCCGCTGGTCTTTCCAAATCCATTGATCACGTGGCATGAAGCTGTCAGCTTCTCACGAAAAATATCACCCTTTGTCGGTAGGATCACCGTAACACCGGTCTGCACGTTACCAGCTGCTATTGTTGTATGTCCGACACGGACTCCTTTTACATCCGTTATTTTATTTCTATTACCCTTTTTCATTTCATCACCTCGCAGTATAAGGATATCACATGCAGCATTCTGTTTAACATCTTATTTATAAAAAGAATGATACATACTGTCTTTTGATATCTTCATCCCTTCCATATCTATAGGCGAAGGGTAGAAAATATGCTATGATATAACAATACAGAAAGGGGAGATACCGATGCAGGAAAAGGGTATATTACAGGGAAATCTGACAAAGGCATTGCTGCGCATGGCTGTACCGCTGTTTGTGCTGAATCTGGTAAACTCCCTCTACAATATCATTGACACCTTTTGGGTTGGACAGCTTGGTGAGCTGCAGGTCGGTGCTGTTTCGCTTGTCGGCCCTATTATGTGGTGTGCACAAAGCGTTGCCATGGGGCTGAGTGCAGCTGCGATTGCTTTACTTTCCACACGGCTTGGGGCAAATCAAAAGGGGGACGCCTGCCGTTTCGCAACAGCTCTATTATATTTTGCGATAGGCTTTGCCATTGTGCTGAGTATGGGAACACTGCTTCTGCTGCATCCGATTCTTAGCTGGCTGGATACTCCGAAGGAAATCTATGATGCCAGTTATCAATATCTGTTTGGGATTTCCTTTGACTATATCGGTCTTCTTATGCTGAACCTCTATATGGCAATGCGCCAGAGTGCGGGGGACAGCCAGTCCGGCGTAAAGCTGAATATGTGTGCTTCCCTGTTGAATGCAGTCCTGGATCCGATTTTCATTTTTGTTTTTCACTTTGGTATCCTTGGTGCTGCGATCGCCACGGTTGTATCCAAGCTGGTCATGGTACCGGTTGCATGGCGGCGTCTGCATGATAAAGCCTTTCCGGTACATATCGATTTTCGGGCATATCCGTTTCGTCCTGCGGATGGAAAAATCATACTGAAGCTCTGCATTCCTGCCGCAAGCGGTCAGTTTCTTGAAAACCTGGGCTTTGTCATCATGAATAAATATATTGTCTACTATGGTGCTGTTGCCATATCGGCATACGGTGTCGGTGCAAAAATGGTGACGCTTGCCTATATACCTGTCATGTCAATCGGTGCGGTACTGGCAACCTTTGTCGGTCAGAATCTGGGGGCCGGCAATACAGAGCGTGCCCGCAAAGCATTTCATACAGCGATGAAGCTGTCAACACTGTTCTCCTGTGCTCTGACCATCATCGGAATGCTCGTAATCACACCGTTTATACACTTGTTTGTACCAAATGCTTCTACACAGCTTATGGAGCTAACACAGGAATATGCGTTCTTCGCCTTGCTGTGCGGTGTTTTCATGGGATGGTATATCAACTTGAATGATGGTGTGTTCAATGGCTCCGGTCATACGAATTATACCTTTATCTTATCCATGATGCGTCTTTGGGCATTCCGCATTCCGATGATTCTGCTGTTTCATCGCTTTACAAGCCTTGGCATTACAGGAATATGGCTGGCGATGCTGCTTAGCAATATCTTTGAATGCATACTGGCACAAGCCATTTATCTCAGACATCACTGGGAGCACACCGCAATCCTTACAGAAACGGAAAGCATACAGCCATCAGAAGAGACTGTAAAAGAAATATAAAGGGCACCCATACAACTGCAGGGTGCCTGATCTATCATACACAGCGCGATACTGCTGTGGGAAGTTATCGGATAAAGTTTTCTTCACGATATCCCAGAAACAGGATACATGCGATAGCTTCTGCAATTTCTATGAACTTTTTCATGGTAGCGTCCCTCCTGTCTTACACCTATAGTATACCGGATGGGCCTTGCTTCGTCGTGTGAATTTACTTACACTTTGCTTACAATCCTGTTAGCTGATTGACAGGCTGATAGATTTTCTGGTTCTGTATAGGATGCATACAGACAAAACCATATTCTGATTTTATTGATTAGAGGACACCGATGCCAACGCGGTGTTTTACATCCTATACAAGAGTCTGTGCATTTCATTCAGAATTAGAAAAATAACATGAGAATCGCTGCGCTTCCCCTTTTCCATAGCTGCAGCGGTTGTTATTTCATTTGTGGTGATGGCAGAAAATAGGAAAGCAATAAAAAAGCGCCTTTTGGCGCCTCTTGCAATGAAAAAGGAAAGATGTCAAATCAGATGTTCAGGCATGATATCCAAAGAATGCCAAACAGAGCGCAGTGCCAATCCAGCTCAACAGTTTTTTCATCTCCATCTCCTCCTTCTTTCTATCTGCATTATATCGTATGCACACAGGTTTGTCGTGTGTTTCTGCTTACAGCAAGATTACAGTTTTGTAATATTTCCTGTATCCTGTCTTTGCGTTTCCATACGTTATCCCGTATAATAGGTAGGAAAGCTGAAACATATAGGTGATAAACATGAAATTTGAAGATTATAAGCTGGATGCCTCCATCTGTGAGGCGCTGCATACATTGGGCTATCAAAGTCCGCTGCCGGTACAGGAGGCTGTCATACCGCTCATGCTGGAAAAAAAGGATATTCTGGTGAAATCCAGAACAGGAAGTGGAAAGACCGCATCCTTTGCGATACCTGTTATACAGGATTTGATTTGGGAGGAACGCTCGCCTCAGGCTCTGGTACTGAGTCCGACCAGAGAGCTTGCCCTGCAGATCAAGGGAGAATTTGATAACATCGGTGCCTATAAGCGCATTAAGACGGCAGCTGTATTCGGAAAGCAGCCCTTCCGTTTTCAGGCACAGGATTTAAAGCAGCGGACACACGTTGTCGCAGGAACACCGGGAAGAGTGCTCGACCATCTGGAGCAGGGAACTCTGCGCACCGACAGGATTCGCTATATCATTATCGATGAAGCGGATGAAATGCTGAATATGGGGTTCATTGAAACCGTACAAAAGATATTCTTCCATCTTCCGAAAACCGCGTCTGTCTGCATGTTCTCCGCAACACTGCCACAGGAAATACAGGAGCTTGCCCATGACTTCCTGAAGCAGCCGGCATCTGTGGAAATCGAGTCGCAGACCTCCGTCAGTGAGCAGATGCATCATTATGCATACCGTATGAAGGAACACGAGAAGCCGCAGGCACTGCTGAAGCTGTTATGCAAGGAGCTTCCCGAATCCTGTATCATCTTCGCAAAGACACAGGAGCATGTCCGCGAAATATGCCGTATGCTGTATGATAAGGGAATCAGTGTTGATCAGCTGCACGGCGGTATGCTGCAGGAGGATCGACTGGAAAACATGAAGGATTTCCGTCTGGGAAAGCTGCGTATACTAACCGCAACAGATGTTGCCGCAAGAGGTATTGATATACAGGATGTTACGCATATAATCAATTACGATATGCCAAATAAAAAAGAAACCTACATACATCGTATCGGCCGCTCTGCACGTCTGGATCGCAGCGGAACCGCGATAACCTTTGTTTCACAATATGATGATTTCCGCCTTCAGGAGCTGGAGGAATATCTGGGCAATGCACTGGAATTTCATGACTGCAATGAGCTTGCAGCTGTGATTGCGGACGCTGAGACATTGAGAAAGCTGGGCACTCCGAAATCTCAAAAAGAGGAAAAAGGGAAGGAGCTGCGCAAGGATACGATGAAGCTGTATCTTGGCGGAGGGAAGACCAAGAAAATTCGTCCCGGTGATATCGTTGGGGCCATCTGTGAGATAGAGGGCGTCTGTGGCGATGATATCGGTGTTATTCAGGTACAGGATCATCAGTCTTATGTGGATATCCTGCATGGTAAGGGATTGCAGGTGCTGCATGCACTGCGTCAGAAAACCATCAAGGGGAAAAAGCTGAAGGTAGAGCGCGCGAAGGAGTAGTCATACAGCCGTCACAATTTGTAAAAAATGTAAAAAGGTACTTCCGAATTCAAACCACACAGCGTATACTTGTACTATAAGACACAGGAGGTATGATTATGCTTGATAAAAAAGTATCAGAATTGCTGAATGATCAGATCAATAAGGAGCTGTACTCTGCATATCTGTATCTGGATTTCTCTCTCTATTATCAGGAGCAGGGGCTGGATGGCTTTGCGAACTGGTACAGGATTCAGACGCAGGAGGAACGCGACCATGCGATGCTGCTTCTGCAGTATATGCAGAATAATGGAGAACACATCACACTGGAACAGGTGAACAAACCGGATAAAGTATGTACTGCCTTAAAGGATCCGCTGGAATTTGCATTGGAGCATGAACGCTATGTAACCAGCCTGATCAATACCATCTATGACGCAGCACATCAGGTGAAGGACTATCGCACGATGCAATTTCTCGACTGGTTCGTAAAGGAACAGGGTGAGGAAGAAAAGAATGCGGAGGATATGGTGAAGAAATTTGAATTATTCGGTACAGATCCAAAGAGTCTGTACATGCTGGATAATGAAATGGCTGGCCGTGTGTACAGTGCGCCTTCCTTAGTATTATAAGAGAAATACATCATCGTCTGTAAGAGAATATACTCTTTTACAGGCGGTTTTTTTATATTCGGCTTATACCGCTTCACCTGCTGGTGATAAGGCTGTTTTCCCGCAATCCCGCATCCGGTATTAAATTTGCATAAATTACGCATAAGCTATTGACCGTTCCCCTGGGGACTGCTGTACAATAAGCTCAAACATGAGGTGATATGGTATGAGAATTCAGGAGATTGCGGATATAACCGGATTAAGCAAGAAAGCAATCAATCTGTATGAAAAAAAAGGAATGTTACAGGTTTTTCGGGATGACAGCGGCTACCGCTGTTATACACAGGAGCATGTCCGTATTTTAATGCAGATAAAAATATTGCGAAGAATGGATGTCTCCCTTGCGGATATCAGTCACTTGCTGCAGGAGAAAAACCTGCAGCTGCTGGATACGCAAAAGGAACAGCTGGAGAAAAAGCTTGCGCAGTGTGAGCTGCAAAATTTTTATATGCAACGGATTGCGGAGCTGCTGGAGGAGAACGACACAGAGCTGCTTCAGTCTGTGGATCAGGAGATGGAGGAAGCATGGGAAGACGTTCAGGAACCGCAACCCAATAAGCGCAGTGTTTCTTCCTTCATTGTTGTGGAGGTCATGCTTGCGACATTTCTGCTTGATAATGAAAATATGCTCTATGTCGTGATTGGTGTAGTGCTGCTTGTTCATGTATTTTATGTTATTGGAAAGGCTTCTCCCTACCTGGAAAGTCCTCTGGATTATTTGCTTTATATAGGAGGACGGAAGGTGCGCAGCCTATTTGATGAAAGGAGAAAGCATGATGAAACAGATTGTTCTGAATAAGGTTTGTTTTTCCTATGATACAGAATGGATTTTAGAGGATTTGGACCTTACGATTCAGCAGGGAGACGGATGTATTCTGCTGACCGGGAAAAACGGAGCAGGGAAGAGTACCCTGTTAAACGTATTATGTGGGTTTCTGCCACCGGAGTATGGCAGCCTTGTACGGGATGGCATGACGATTGGTTATCTGCCATTTGTTCATCCTTTGTATCGCCATCTGACTGTTTTGGAAAATTTACGGTATTTCTACCGCAGCTTTCATGGTAAGGATCTGGATTTACAGGATGCGGCTGTACAGGAGGTTTTGCAGGCACTGTCCATTGATTATCTAAAACAACGCATGGACCAGTGCAGCTCGGGTCAGCAGCAGAAGGCGGGCATTGCCTGTATACTGCTTAGCAATGCGGATGTGATTATCATGGATGAGCCGTTTGTTGCCATAGATGCGAAAAGCAGTGAATGCTTGTGTGAGCTGATTCGCAGGAAGTGTCAGGATACGGTATTTCTGATTACCAGCCATACCTCAGCCGGCATGCTACCTGTTGTGGATCGACTGCTGGCACTGGATGGACGTCATTTGGTTCTGGATACGAAAGACCATAGGAAAATCATGCAGTATTTTCAGCCGGAGGAGGAAGCTGTATGATTCGCTATGAGCTTCTCCGAATTCTGCGCAGTCGAAAATGGCAGTACCTGATTCCTGCCGCTTTGCTTGCCTATATCTATATCGGCGGCATAAGCAGCATTACGACAACAGGCGACAGCATGTTTGCACCGTCGCAGGATCAGCGGATACAGGCAGCGGCATGCATGGCAGCCTTTCTGTTTCTCAGCATTTTTTATCAAATCGCATGGGAGGAAGAGCCGCCGCTTTCCTGGCAGACACTTCTGGCTTTTCCACTTACCTGCCGTAAAGGCTATCTCTGTAAGCTGTTCGTGCTATTGCTGTTTCAGCTCCCTGCCGCTGCTATTGGGATTGGGGTATATGCAGTCATACAGAAAACGATCACATCATCTTTTCTCAGCTTTCTGCTCTGTATACAGCTGCTGTATCTGACAGGCTTTCTTTACGGCTGCTATAAATCATCACAGGGCTATCTGGCAGCGATGGGAACCATTACGATCGTCAATGCTACAAAGCGGCTTGTTCCAATCTTTCTCGTTTTCTGTATTTTGAATGGGAAAGAGTGGAGTGCGGCATTTGCCAGTCTGTGGCCGATACTACTGCTGTTTTGTCTGAGTGTGATCATCGGATTATGGATCCTCCTTCCAGTATGCATGAGACGTAAGCTGCATCGGGAAATGATTCTGAGTAAGCTGTTTCCCAATCTGAAATTCACACCGGGACAGCTGATGCTGATGCAATACCAGAGGGGGGCAGATCACCTGCTGCAATTCATCTTTCACAGATGTGATACACACAGCAGTACCTATTGGAAAACGTGCGCGGTTATCGAGGTAAGTATAAAGCTGCACGCTTTATCTTTTGCCTTGCTTCTCTTTTTTCTGCTGTGGTTTATTATAAAGCTGAGCTTTCTGGTTCTGATTGCTGCAGTACTTTGTCTGCTTCATATCCTGTACTGTTTTCGCCTGGAAAGCAGGACGATGCATGCAGTCAGGATACAGGATACGGCACTTGTACAGGGAAAGAAAGCAAGACACTAGACGGAATCGTACAAATCGTCGAATCTGGTATTACGTAAGCTCTGTATACAGTCTTTCCTTGGCACGATGAACCCCACACAAACGCAATGACAGTTTATTTCTGATGTTTCGTTTTTATCTACGATACGGCTGTAATCACAGTACAAAGGAATCAAAAGAATCAGCTTCATCATTTTCGTGATGTCCTGATTCTTTTTCCTGCTCACGATTAAATTACTGGCGTATTAGAAATATACATCCGCTTTCCCGTTTATACTGTTTTATGTGCAGACCTCTACTGATGAAATTTAAAGGTAAACACAAGAAAAGAAATACTGTAGAGAAATCGCAAACTGAAAACTCAGGCAGGGAAGCTGTTTTTTCAACAATTTTTACTTCGATTTTGTTCAACTAAGACACTGCGATATAAACACCAGACAGCGGAAGGTACAGAAGCATAGCTTCACATACCTGTATTTCATATTTATAGGGTATCTAAGTTAATATCTGAAAGAGACAGCACAACGATAAGTGGTACTAGCCTGTTTTGCCATAGCTGAACTTCCTCTTACGATAGGGCAGCTTTTTGATTTCCTCTAAGCTGTAGCGATGAATAGGTTCCTCATATGAAGGGTATTGTTATCTATGTTAGGTCGGTGCATTGCACTGCGATAAAGCCGCTTTGTCTTCTTCCTGCTATTTCTGTATTGACAACCTTTGTAATTTTGGCTATGATATACATGAAGTTAGTTAAACGTTTACGTAAAGGAGGTATCGATTTGGAACAGCATAAGTATAATATCATTGATATCGCACGTCTGGCGCAGGTATCGACCGCCACAGTATCGCGCGTACTGCATGAAAAGGGTGGATATTCCAAGGAAACGGAAACACGTGTACGCAGGGTTATTGCGGAATATGGCTTTCAGCTTAATAAAAATGCACAGGGGCTGCGGACGCAGAGAAGCAGAAATATCGGTGTTATCGTACCGGATATCACCAATGAATTTTTTGCGAGGATCATCCGTTATCTGGAGCTGTTCTTCCTCCGGCATCAGTATTCCGTTTTGATATGTGATTCCCATGAGGATATCGAAATCGAGCAGCTGCATATCCGTAATCTTAAGGAGCAACAGGTTGAGGGCATTATTTATATCTCGGGGAAAAATGCAAACCCGATACAGGAATCCGCGTTTTCCATACCGATTGTCTATATTGATCGTAAGCCGGAGGATGTGCACATCTTTGTACATTCGGATAATCGGCAGGGCGGATATCTTGCTGCCAGAGAATTGATAGAAAAACAGTGCCGCAGAATTTTGTTTTTAAGAGATCAGAAGAAGGCATCGACAATTCGGCAGAGAAGAAGCGGTTATCTGGAAGCTTTGGAGGAAGCGGGAATACCGTTTCAGGAATCCTGGGAAATCATGACGAAAAGCGATTATACAAGTGTATTCGATACGGTCACGCAGCTGATTCAGAAGGATGGCTGCTTCTTTGACGGTGTGTTTGCAACCAACGACAATATGGCACTGGCTTGTCTGCACGCATTGCATGCACAGCAGATCCATGTGCCTAAACAGGTGAAAATCGTTGGCTTTGACAATGTTTCTATTTCGCAGTTCTGTCATCCGGCACTGACGACGATTACGCAAAATACAGAGCGGATGGCAGAAGCGGCAGGAGATGCGCTGCTGAAGCGGATTCATCATGAGCTGGAAAAGCAAGAATTTATCATACCGGTTTCTCTTTGTGTAAGAGAATCAACCTGAGCTCACGTAGGTGAGCTTTCAAAAGAGTACATACGTAAACGTTTACGTAAAAGGAGGATATGTTTATGGAGCCTATGTTTAGTCCGTCTCTCATGTGCATGGATTTATTGAAAATCAGAGAGCAGATACAAATCTTAAATATGCATGCCGATTTTTATCACATTGATATTATGGACGGTCATTTTGTTAGAAATATTACATTATCTCCGGATTTTGTCAAAGCAGTAGCCCGCGTCAGCAGTATACCACTGGATTGTCATTTAATGGTGACCCATCCAGATGACTATATCACTATGCTTGCACAGGCAGGTGCTGCCTTTATTTCACCGCATGCAGAAACCATCAACACGGATGCCTTTCGCATCCTACATAAAATTCATGCGCTTGGGTGCAAAGCCGGTATTGTACTGAATCCGGCAACGCCTTTGTCCTATATTCAGCATTACCTGCATTTGATTGATAAAATCACCATTATGAGTGTTGATCCGGGCTTTGCCGGACAGGCTTTTATTCGTGAAATGCTGGATAAGATAAAAGAAGCGAGAGCACTTAAGCTACAGCATGGCTATCGTTATCTCATTGAAGTGGATGGCTCCTGCAATGCAGCAACCTTTCAGGAGCTGCGCGAGGCAGGGGTTGAGGTGTTCATCGTGGGCAATTCCGGTCTGTTCCAGCTGGATGAGAATTTACATACGGCATGGGAAAAAATGCTGGCACAGTTTCAGGGGATTGCGGCTTCCGGAATGCATCCGGCTTTGACGAAGCAGCGACCTAACTAATTCATTGGAAAATCTCTGACTGTTGTAAGCCTGCGCGCAATCATGAAAAAGCAGAGGCTTCCATCATGCGTTGATGATGGATGCTTCTGCTTCTGTAGATTGTTTTAAAGGCACTTTTATAGCCTCGTTGATCATGTGTGTGCTAGCACTGCGTAAACTGTAAGGCCCGGTGATGACCTGTGCATACCATCAGGAGGCAGTCCTCTTATATAGATTTTAAAAAGCATCATCTAATAGGAAGCGTACGCCTTTGTAAAAGCTTCATTTATATTTGCAGATCTGCATGCTATCGCTGTGGAAACTGAAAATCCTGCAATGCTGTATTCATAAAATCATGAAACGGCTTCATTGCCTGAAACAGGGGGCAGGCTAGTGTGAGAAATTTCTTGCGGTCCTCCACCTCATCATCCATGAGTGGATATTCCAGACACCAGCTTTTATGGCAAAGATAGGAAGCCATGGGGTGGTCAGGATCATACCCCTTTGGAACGCGCTTCAGCTTCGTGCCTGTGATGGTAAAGCGCTCCTGAAATGCAGGCGCGTCAATAATGGCGGCAAATTCTTCCGGTTTTGCGGCAATCGCATCCCGCATCATAGCTGTAGCGTCCTTAAATATATCCGCAAACAGGCCTCCTCCCAGAAAGCTTTGATCATCCGGCATCAGATGAACATAATATCCGACCGGGATGGGAAGCTTACCCTTTGCGGAGATATGAGCACGGAAGGCTGGCAGATACGGTGTTTTATCCTTACTGAATCGGGTATCCCGCACCTGTTTGAACGTCAGCTCTTTCGGCGCAAAGCCGGTAATGGAGGAATCGAAGCATGCTATGCGCTCCATCAGCTCCTGTAAAAGCTCCTCAAACTCCGCTTCCGCTGCCTTTCGCAGCTCTTTATGACTCTGAAACCACTCCCGGTTATTGTTTTTTTGAAGCTGTCGCAAATATTTCATCATGATACTCATATCAGGCAACCTCCTTTGCGTTCTGAACCTTTTTCATAAGCTCTGATTCCACCAGCTCCTTTAACAGATGCTTGGCATCCACTGTACAGCGAAAGGCAGGCAGCTGATCGAAGCTGTCCATAATCTCCTCCAGCTCTTCCATATGATCACAGAATTCATTCAGGATACGCTTATCCAATGTTTTCAGTCTGCTGTATTCCAGATTCTGTGGTTGAAGACGCTGTGTCATCACTGCATAGGGAATCCGTTTATCACACTGGCAGAATCCATTGGATACTGCACCGCAATAGGTGCTCAAAAAGGAAGCCATGCGCTTTCTTGCCCGTGATAGCCGCTGCCGGTATGCTTCCGGGGTCATATCCAGAATTTCTGCAGCGCTTTTACTGTCGATATGAAACATTGTCCCGAGAATATAAATGCAGCGATCCTGCGGCTTCAGACATTGCAGCATGACATTGGTACAGGAGAGCTTCAGCTCTCTTGCGGCCTCCTCCTTCGTACAGCCTGTCAGGGCTTCCTCTTCATCCGGCACATAGCTTGCCCGCAGATCATTCGCATAGAAATCAAAATCCAGGGGGTGAGCTGCGAACATGGTGCTTTTTACATCCATCAGATAGTTCACTGCAATGCGATATACCCAGGTTTGAAATTTACTTTCCCTGCGAAAGGTGGAAATACTGGTCATAACCTTAATGAGGATTTCCTGAGCGGCATCCTGTGCATCCACTATGGTTCCCAGCATACGCAGTGACAGATTGAATACCATATCCTGTATTTCTGCCAGAACCTCCTCTAAGGCAAGGCGGTCTCCCTGAACTGCCTGCTCGATTCGTTTGTTTAATTCTTCCTGCTGCATGATATCAGCCTCCTTCACTCTTCATATAATTAGACGGCGGTATGTACGATTTGTGACAGAATTTCTTACCTTTAGTGTAAAAGTATTCCAGAGGATGTCAAGCTTTTCATCTCGTCCTTCCAATCAGCAGCAGACAAAGGAAACATATCACAGATGAGGAGCATTAACAAAGTGCAAGAAGCCGACGCCATAGACAAGGCGCTTATCCGCTTTCAGATATAATAATAAGAAGGGCAATTTTCCAATGATTCTTTCTGCATTTTCTATTGCTAATTCAGCTCATATTCGATAAGCATTCAGATGAAGAAGCGAATGGCAGGAAGGAAGTAATTTCAGGGATTTTGATAAACGAAAAAGAAAAAGCCGTATACAAACGGCTCGTTCCTGTGCAATTTATGCGCTCAGCTTATGCTTTGTCACAAAGCTGATTGTCTGAATGATGACCATCAGGGATATAAAGCTGAATACGGAAATCAATGCATTCTGTGTGATTACACCGGAGGCGATTACAACAGAGCCATCCAGAAAGAACAGAATCACACTGACCTTTAGGAATTTAAAGACGTATTGAATTAAAAGCGCTATGACATCCGTGCCTCCGGTTGCACAGGCGTGGTTTAAGGCAATGCCAATGGCAGCACCGACCAGCAGCCCTCCAAGAACTCCCGCAACCGCCAATTCCAGAAGCGGATGAATATCCAGAAGGAACTGTGTTGTATGAAGGGAGGGAATCAGTTTCATAAACAGCGGTGTTGCCAGAGTGATGTATAACGTTTTGATACCGAAGCTTTTCCCCAGTACGATGGTGGATAAGATCAGCAGCGGTATGGAAATACAAAGGGACATCGTGGAAACCGGAATACCAAATACGGTGGAGCAAACCAGAGAAAGCCCGGTGATTCCACCCGGTGCAAGTCCGGTTGAGGTGAAGAAGAAATTAACCGCAACAGCGGTAATAGCAGCAGCAAACGTGATCCATCCATAATCCTTGACAAGTGTCAGGATGGAGCTTTCTTTAAAAGAACTCTCAGCGGGAGAGTTCTTTGTATTATTCAAGACCGTATGTTTCTGCTGCTGCATCGATTGCGGCTCTGCATTTCTTCACACCAGCTGCTGCTCCATCTGGATCCTTGAAAATTGCACTGGACAGAACGATGACATCCGGATTGCATGCAATCAGCTTGTCCATATTATCGGCACGAAGACCGCCGTCTACTGCCAGCTCACATTTTGGATTCTTTTCATCAATCATCTTGCGTGCACGCTGTACAAGATCAATGGCACTTTTTCTCCATCCCCAGTTGTCTTTTCCATCGGTTTCATCCACACCGTGCGTTACGATGTGCAAACGATCGATATCGTAAATGCTTTCCTCGACAAAGCATAGCGGTGTATAGCATCCCAGTGTCAGACCAACCTTGATGTTGCGTTCACGACACCAGTTGATGATATATGCCAGCTGCGCCCCGATAAAGTGCTCCGCAGGTATAATCAGCATATTAGCTCCTGCTTCGTCAATCTGTTCAATGAACATTCTGTCCATACTAACGGTATAAATGTGGCATTCGATCGGCTTATCTGTTTCCGGGCGTATACCTGCAATAATCTGATGACCACCCATCAGCTTCATGTTTTGTAAATCGTGCATGTCAGCTGCATCGGAATGGATATAGTCAACTCCGGCATCACTGACTTCCTTTACCAAATCGGCAATTCTGCCATAATTAACGTGTGCAAGGCCAGCTGCAATTTTGATATGTTTCATAAGTAAGTTCCTCCTTCTTTTCGCACCCTTATTGTACGCTACTTCGCTAAACTTCCGCAATCGCAGGATGTGGAAACGCCATCCGTATCAATAAGGCAATTTATAAACATTGCTGTAAGAAATTACCACATAGAAAAGGCTACGAAAATAACAGTGAAATGATTGTAATGCACACAGGAAACAGGTAAGATATACTTGTAATAAATATTTCATCAGGAGGTATGACATATGTTCGGCTTTAGAAAAAAAGAAAAAAGCAGGGAAGAGCTCCTTGCTGTTGTGGATGGAACACTGATTCCGATTGAGGATGTAAAGGATCCTGTATTTTCTCAGAAGATGATGGGAGACGGCTTTGCCATTGCATCTACAGGCGATACCATTTATGCATGTGCAGATGCAGATATAACCATGCTGTTCCCCAGCAATCATGCGGTTGGTCTGACGTTGAAAAACGGTATGGAAATTCTGATTCATGTCGGAATTGATACGGTAAATGAAAACGGAAACGGCTTTACCTGTCTGTGCGAGCAGGGCAAGGCTGTGGAGAAGGGCGAGCCGTTATTGAAAATGGATCGTGATTATCTGTTATCAAAGGGATATGATCTGAGTGTTATTGTTATCTTTACAAATAAGGACAGCTATGCGGAATTCCGCAGAGAGGAGCCAGTCGAGGTCAAGGGCGGAGAAAGTGTAGCCGTAACCTACACCCTGCCACAATAACTTGGCGGTCAAACGGCTGGTTCACTTCAGGGGATATAAAAAGGGAAGTATGATTTTATTGTATATCAATAGAATCACAGCTTCCCGATTTTCATTTGCACAAAATAGGCTGTTCCTTACTGTTAGCCCTTGTGCTGTTTTGCATGCAGCGACAGGGCTTATCGCTTGATTGGATATGCACCTGCAAGCAGCGAATATCTGTTCTATGCCTTACTATACAGGATTCCAGCAAGCAAGGGATATAATTTATTCCTGTGCTACCGATTTAAAATTATAGGGATCGTTTTTCACCTTGTAATATTCCCGGATCACATCCTTTAAGCGAAGGATATCGTAATCATGCAACAGAGAATTGACCTGTAGTATGGTAATGTCTGTATGCAGATTGAGCTCCAGCGTGCTGATGATCAAATCGACATTGCTGATATCACACTCATAGATGGAAAAGAACGTTTCCTGGGAAATAATGTCGATTTCCGGTATCTGTGCACTGAGCTTTCTGCGCAGCAGGTTTCCGGCTCCCACACCACCGTGAGCTACCAGTATGGTTCTCAGCGGCTGCTTCATATTTTCCAACGAGGCTGCCAGGTGCAATGCGAGAAAGCCAACCTCATCATCGCTCACCTTACAGTGGAAATGCTCTTCGATGACGGAAACACTGTTTCTGGCTACCTGAAAGGTACGCTCATAAAGAGAATGTATTTCCTGCATCAGCGGATTTTCATTGGGAATACCATGACGAAAACGGATAATGGCAGGACACAGATGGTCGTATACAGACTGGCGCAGCTCTTCATCCCTGTCAAAGGGCAGATGCAGCTGTTCACTCCATGAGGTAAGCAGGGCATCACTCAGCATGCGTGCCTCCTGCTGTTCCTGTTCACTCAGATCGCGGCTGTTTTGCAGGGCAAGAAAATAAACCTGAAGATAGCGTATTTCCACATCCGGAATCTGCAGTCGGTAATGATTTGCCAGTCGGTCGCATAGCTCGCGTGCTTCCTTATAAAATGGCTCCTTTCGCAAATCCTCTATGAAGGAATCCGAAAGGTGCACAATGTGGCGGTCCTGAATGCGCAGATAGGTGACAAACATGCGCAGCAGAACAAGCACCATGGAGGGAAAGGTCAGAGAATTGATATACGGATTGCCGGAGCGTAGAATGCAGTCGGTAAAATCCTTAACCTCGTCATCGGTAACCTCCAAACCCGGGAACACATAGGAGCCGTCACAGCGGTAATCCTCACGTCGTATGATATCAATAAACATCTGGTAGCCGTTGTCCCGCAGCATCAGCTCCAGCAGGAAATTACGGATATTTTTTTCCTTGCCCTCCATGCTGATGCCGTTGTTGTTTTTCCGGTGTAATGCAATTTTAAAGGTTTCCAAATCTTTGGTTAAGGACAGAATATCCTTATGAATGGTGGCACGGGATACAAACAGCTGTTCACTCAGCTCATAAATGCGGCAGCTGTCAAAGGCACTCAGCTGCATACCGATAAAAATTTTACGAGCCTGAGGAGAATAATCCGCAAGCGTTTTGTTTTTCTCCCGCACACTTTCCAGTACATGCAGCTTATCCTTGACCTTACCGTCAATACGGATACCGACGCCGGTTTTTTTAATCAGCTTGAGGTTGTTTTCTTCAAGATACTGATCCACGATCTGAAGGTCGTTGCGAATCGTCTTGTTGGAAACAGCAAGCTCTTCAGAGATTTTATCAATCGTAATATAGGCGTCCTGCTTCAGCAGAACATCCACGATTTTCATGATTCGTTTATTCATAAGCGTGCACCCTCGCTTTCACTTGCAACTATACGTGTGAAACGCTGTTCTGTCAAGAATGACAGCGGGAATTTTATGTGGAATTTATAACCATTGAAGGAGGTACAATACAATGAAATCTAACAAGTATACAACAGAAAGTACCAAGCAGCTGCTGCAGGATTTGAAGCAGCTGGTGGAAATACCGTCCGTGCGTGATATGACCACGGCACGAGCATCCGCTCCCTTTGGCGAAGCAATTCGTCATGCAATGGATGTCTTCCTGCAGCTTGCACAGCGGGAGGGCTTTATCGTCCGTGATTTTGACGGCTATGCTGTAGATGCCCAGCTTGGTGAGGGAGATGATTATATCGGAGTGCTCGCTCATCTGGATGTGGTGGAAGCAGGGGAGCGTGCCTTCTGGCACAGCGATCCCTTTCAAATGCGGGAGGAAAACGGCATGCTGTATGGCCGTGGAGTCAACGATGATAAGGGACCGCTGCTGGCTGCGTTATATGCCATGATGCGGATCAAGCAGGAGGGGCGTACACTGTATCATCCGATTCGCCTTATCGCCGGAGGGGCTGAGGAAACAACATGGGAGTGTATGGAGCATTATTTCAAACACAACCCGCAACCGATTTGCGGCTTTTCTCCGGATGGCAACTTTCCTATCGTAAATGGAGAAAAGGGAATTTTGCAGGTACGCTTTTTGCTGGATGCAGATGCGGATATCCGTCTGCATTGCAAGGAGCGTCTGCATATCGTCTGCGATGATTTGCAGGTAATCGTTCCCAAGGACAGAGATATCAGCTTTATAGAGCGTACCAATCTGATTGAGGTTATGCCGGATGGCATAAAAATCACCTATCGTGGTGTGCGTGCACTTTCCCGCAATCCGCAGCGCGGCGATAATGCCATCTTCAAATTTGTTAAGGATTTCCACGGACACCTTGATAAAACAAGCTCTCTGTATTCGATGGTGAATATGGTGTATGAGCTTTTTCTGGATGATTTCTATGGTAAGAAAAGCGGGCTGTATCATGAGGATGCCGCGATGGGCTGCAGTTCCGTCTGTCTGATGTCCCTGAATACACAGGCGGAAAAACTGGAGCTGTGTGTGGATGTGCGTTATGTACGGACGAGGGATGAGCAAAAGCTTCTCCATGTATTACGTCAGATGGCACTGCATTACGGCTGTGATCTCGAGGTGCTTCGCCATAAGCGTCTGCTGTATGTTGAACCGGACAGCACACTGATTCAGAGTCTGAAAAAGGCATATTACAAGGTTATGAAGGAAGAGGCTGAAGTGTTCACCAAGGGAGGAGCCTCCTATGCCCGCGTTCTGGATCATGGAGTGGCCTTTGGTGCGACCTTCCCAAAGGAGGACCCCCGCCCGCATATGCCGAATGAATGTATGCCTGTGGAATCGCTGTTAAAGGCAAGTGAAATCTACTACGAAGCACTTGTGGAACTGGCATGTACAAAAGGGTGATGAAAAATTACCACAATAATAATGAATTACCGTGACTCATTGCATTCTTTTTCAAATTGGCGGACATGCTAAAATGAAAGCGTAAACAAAGGAGGAACAAGCTATGAAAAACATTCAGGCAAAACTTCAGACATTTGCCGGGGCAATGATGGTTCCAATCATCCTGCTTGTACTCGTTGGTTTCTTCGTAGGTATCGGTAGTGCATTTACAAACTACATTCTGCCAGAAGGAAACATCCTGTACAACCTGTTCACCATGATCACCAATTTGGGATTCATGTTTATGAACAACCTGCAGCTATGGTTCGCCGTGGCGATTGCCTTCACTCTTGCCAAGAAGGAGAAAGGATGGGCAGCATTTGCGGGTCTGATCTTATTCTTCTGCTTTATGAGAGGAATTGAAGGATGGGCTGCACTGGAAGGATGGACCGCTGAAACAACAACCGTCGACGCACTGGTAAAAAGCGGCTATACACAGCAGGCTGCCTTGAACTTCAATGCTTTATGGTCAAGCTCTTTGGGGATTTATTCATACAACATGGGAATCTTCTCCGGTATCGTTACCGGTCTGATTGCCGCAGGATTGCACAACAAATTCGTTGATACAAAGCTGCCGGCAATGTTCGGATTCTTCGCAGGTACAAAATTCGTCATTATTATGGTTGCTCTTGCTTCCATTCCACTGGCAATCGCCTTCTACTATGTATGGCCGTATGTCGCAGGTGCTTTGCAGAGCATCACCGGCTTCATCCGTACAAGCGGTTTGCTGGGAACCTTCGTGTTCGGTACACTGGATAAGATGCTGCTGCCATTTGGTATTCACCATCTGATTGCCTTCCCGATTGAATATACAAAGGTCGGCGGTACGATGATGATCGATGGTGTAATGTACGAAGGTGTTAAAAACATTATCAACGGTCAGGCTGCAAGCGCAAGCGCAACCGGCTATATTACAAGAAACTTCACCAACGGACGTCTGCTGTTCCAGCTGGCTGGTCTGCCCGGTGCCGCATTTGCAATGTATCGCTGTGCAAAACCAGAAAATAAGAAGAAGGTAGCATCACTGCTGGTGCCATCTGTCTTCACACTGGCGATGGTTGGAATTTCAGAGCCAATCGAGTATACCTTCCTGTTCGTTGCACCTGCACTGTACTGGCTGGTATATGCACCATTGTGCGGTCTGTGCTATGTGGCAGCGGAAATTACGAATATTTCCATCAACGGAACAGCATTGTTCTTCATGATTCCAAACCTGTTCCAGCCGCAGAAGGTACATGCCATGAGCGCATTGTGGCTGCTTCCTGTAACCTTTATCGTATATTACTTCGCATTCAAATTCGCAATTACGAAATTCAACCTGAAAACACCTGGTCGTGATGATGAGAGTGAAATCAAGCTGATGAGCAAAAAAGAATACAATGAAATCAAAAACAGCGGCAAGGATGTAGCGAATGCAGCTGCTGCACCTGAGGACGCATTGGAGGTACGCATTATTGAAGCTCTTGGGGGAGCGGACAATATTGAAACTGTAACCTGCTGTGCCAGCCGGCTTCGTGTAACTGTCAAGGATGATTCCCTGATTGCACCGGATGCAAGCTGGAAAAATTATCTGGAGGCTATCGGCGTTGTACGTGGAAAGAACTCTGTTCAGGTAATATATGGCGTTCGTGTTGTAAACATCACAACAAAAGTAAAGGATTATCTGCATTTAGACTAACCATAATAGAGGAGATGAGCATATGGCATCCATTGCAGGAGGAGTCAGTATGAAAAGAAGAGACGTTATCCGACAGAAAAACAAGCTAGCAGTAACAGGCAATTTCCGTTATATCCGCTATGCGAAGTATGCATGTGTTGCCATGGTCGTATTATTTCTGGTATATGTCGCTTCTTTCGCAAGCCTGAGCGGTAAATCCTATGAGGAGCTGATCAGCAAAAGTCCAATCGTTATCACCGGGTTTATGATCTGTACGGCCAATCTGTATGTCTGGTATGTACTCAAGCATTTCCTGAAGGATCTCGAGGTTCCCCAGCATGTGGAAAGTGTACGTGTAAATCTGCTTCTGATGACCGTCGGACAATTCGTCCTGATGAACTTTATCTCAGCGATTCTGATGATCCTGTCATTGAGAAAATATTTCCAGTGGAATACCTTCTCTTTGAAGCGTGCACTGAAGGAAATAAAAAAAGAAGGACAGCTGTCTGTATTGATTGTAACTGCACTCGTTCTGATTCTCTTCATCTCTCTCGTATTTGGTATCTATTTCTCTATTCGTTAGCTTACAGCGGCTCTGATCATGCAAAGGGCCGTTGTTTTTTTAGCGAGGGAGTCTGTCCGCGTCATTCTGAAAAAAGCAAAACGATAGCAATCAGGAAAGCAATTTCACACAATCGGATTTCTGATAAATTCAGAAGCTGATTTTTTGCGGATATACATAAAAAGGTAATAATTTGTTTTTGAATTCCTTGCAATATACGCTATAATGGTATAGGTGAAGGAATATGAGACAGATTGCCAGAAAACAACTTAATGCAATGCTGAAGCATATGGACTCCTATCCGCTGATTTGTATCTACGGACCGGACGGCTTTGGCAAGACAACAGCAATCGCTGCCTTTCTGCATAATCGAAAAGAAAGGTGCTGTTGGATTCATATGCATAAGAAAAATCGTAAACAGCTTGGGGAGATTTTTCAGAAAAGTATAGAGAGCGGCAGGTATGATATTATCATACTGGATCAATATCGCAATCATATACTGGACAGACAAATCATGGAGGTATACGAACGGAGGGAACATAGCTGCAGGCTCATACTGCTTGCGTCAGGAATTCCCTCTTTTTTTAATTCGGAGCTATACAGATGGGCGCTGCTGATTCCCACGACGATGCTGCGGTTTCAGTTTGCCGATGTTCAGAAGCTGGCAGCTGTGAATCAGATATGCATTGATGAACGGGAAGTACGGGATATCCTGAGAGCTACCTGCGGATGGACGGTTGGTGTACATGCGCTGCTGGAGGAATATGGAGCTGTACGCACGCTGCATCCGGATATGCAGCTGTTCCCGTTATTTGATGTATATATTTACCGGCAGCTGAATCAGGCCCAGCGGCAGAGTCTGGCTGTGCTGTCAGTTCCCGAGCATTTCAATACCCAGCTTATTGAGGCCTTGTGTGTGGATACCGGCATCATGAAAATATTGACCTGGATGATGAATTTTCACTGGTTCGTACAGGCGGACAGGGCTACCCGCCATTTCACGTATACGCCGATATTTCGGGATTTTCTTTATGACAAATTTCTTACATATGAGAAAAATCCAAGTCATCTCTATCGCAAGATAGCGGATTATTATGAAAGCAGCGGAGATATTCTGAATTGTCTGCGTCAGCTGTATCTGTTAAAGGATTATAAAAAAATACTGCAGCTGCTGGAATTATATGAAAGCAAAAACTTTGCGGATTATGATGCCGATTTAATGCGGAATATATACCAGATGGTACCGATGGAGCTGTACGTTGATTATCCGTATGCATGGCTGCATGCCATCATGGATAATTTCAATAACCTGCAGGATATATTCTATGGAAAACAGCTGCTGGAGGGCTTTCTTCACGCTTTGCAAAGTGGTTGCCTGCATGGGGATGAAAAGCTGTTACAGGGTGAGGTAGAGCTGATACTGGCATACTCCCGCTATAATAATTTACATGAGATGAGCCGCTATTTTAAACGGTCAAAAACGCTTCTGCGTAATCAAACCTCCCGCATCGGAAATCCGGAAATCATATCAACCTTCGGCAGTCCGCACAATCTGTTTTTATATCATAGAAAACCGGGAGATATCCAGCGAATCATCAATATCATACACAAGGATCTTCACTACTATTATGAAATAACCAATAATTCAAACGGCGGCTTAAAGGAACAGGCAGCCGCTGAACAGCAGTTGGAAAGTGGCCGTTTCACAGAGAGCATACATACCGCGTGGGAAGCGTACTACATTGCCGAGCATTACCGTCAGAAATGGATTTGTGTATCCTCGCTGTTCACGATTGGAAGAGCTGCTTATCATCTGCGAGATCAGACATTGCTGCAATTTGTTCATCAGCAGCTGTCTGCGCTGCGCGAAAAGGTGACCCTGCCACCGCTCCTTTCGGAAATCGATCTTGCGCAGGCCTATTTATATATTCTATCCGATCAATGCGAAAGCGTTGCAGAATGGATACGGGAGGGCAGAGAAGGAGATTTACTGCAGGGAGCAATCTTATATTCATCAGTTGTCTATGGGATGTATTTGATCAAAATCCGAAATTATGCAAAGCTACGTGTTGTCGCATCTCTGCTGGAAAGTCAGTCACATGAAACCAGACAAATGTTTGGAATGATATATGCACTGCTGTTTCACTGTATACTGATGAATGCGGAGAATCAACAGGACATGCTTTTAGAGGATGTCCGGCATATCATCAAAATCTGTCAGCCGGATGGTATCATGACGGTAATTCTGGAAATAGGTAAGGATGTTTTTCTTTCCTGCAGCAACAGCTGGAAATGGAGAAAGCTGAAACGCCTGCTCGAGGAGCATCGCGATTATAACAGCTA
Organism: Clostridium sp. DFI.1.208; assembly: GCF_024463855.1. Classification (NCBI taxonomy): domain Bacteria; kingdom Bacillati; phylum Bacillota; class Clostridia; order Eubacteriales; family Clostridiaceae; genus Clostridium; species Clostridium sp. DFI.1.208. The sequence goes on from NZ_JANGCA010000026.1 coordinate 62,039, forward strand.
TGGCCTGACAGAAAGAGAGCTGGAGCTGGTCGATTATGTCTTAAAGGGATATAGCCGTAAGGAGATGGCTGAGGTCAGTGGATTAAGAGAGAATACGATTGCTTCCTATATGAAAAAGCTCTATCGAAAATTAGATATACACAATCGCAGAGAGCTGAAGAAAATGTTTATGAAATGACATGAGAAATCATGTTGTTTTTTTTAACTAAATCTTTTACGAACCCCTTTTTTAAGGGTATTTTTCGATGCTTTTACTTTCTACAAATGTGATATTATACAGACAACGGATGCCATGACACATGAAAAAAAGAAGCGGCCCAGCCGCTTCTTACAGTAACCTACTGTAGTGAATGTTTGTCTGTCTACGTTATATTTATAACACTTTCGTCACATGATGTAAAGGATTTTCAGGCTATTTTATGTCATATTATGTTTAAATCCTTACATTTTGTGCGGATTTGTTTTTCCTTCCAGATCAGCGCGTTGATTCTTTATCTGAATATTATATGGAACAATACGGTGCCCTTTTATAAAAGGTGTTTTCGTCATGGCTTCCATTTTACAGATGGAGGGTCTTTTTTTGTCTATCGAAAGGATGGTTTAACTATGTCAAAACGTATTATCGATCCAGCTGAGCTGGCTGCATTGGAAAGCAATGAGAAACCCTTTTTCTATGATCCGACACTAGAGGAATGGCTGTTGTTCTGGCTGGAGAGCTTTATTTTGCCGCAATGCAGACCCTCTACCTGTATGAATTTCCGCTCTTATATCCTGTCGCATATCTGCCCGCTGCTGGGTGATTATCATTTAAAGGAATTGAGGACGGTAATGATTCAGTATTTCGTAAACCACCAGCTTACCAAAGGAAGACTTGATCAAAATGGTGGGTTATCAAGGAAGACGGTATCTGAGCAGTTTCAGGTTCTCAGCAGAGCCCTGCGAAAAGCTGTGGCTATGGGCTATCTGGAATACGATCCGTGTCAGGCTGTTGTCCTGCCGCAGAAAGAGCAAAAGGCGCAAAGGACGCTGACGGTTGAGGAGCAGCAGTCTATAAGCGAGGTCGTTGATCCGACATGGAAGGAAAATTCTCTATTGCCGGTGTTACTTGGAGAATATGCAGGACTGCGAATCGGAGAAATCGCCGGTCTTCAGGTAGGGGATATCGACCTGGAGCATCGAAAAATCCATATTCAGCGATCCTTGAACAGATTTCCGGTAACGGATGCACAGGGAAACCTGCATAGCAAGCTTATCTATGGAAAAACAAAAAACGGAAAAGAACGTTTTGTTCCTATGAACGATGATCTGTACAGGGCTTTATATACCTACCTGACCACCATGCCATCCATGCATAAAAGAAAAAAGGCACCACTCTTTATAAATACCAGAGGGAACCCCATGGAACCGAAGATGATTCGTTTTTATTTCAATCGATGTATGAGGGAATTATCGATAACGGATATCCATTTTCACAGTCTGCGGCATACCTTTGCGACGAGAGCCATGGAAGCACAGATGAGTCTGAAGGTGTGCAGTCAGATACTGGGACATTCCTCGACACAGATCACTGCCGATGTTTACACACATGTGAGTGACTTTCAAATGTCGAGAGAAATAAAAAAACTGAATATGGCACAGCTCAGAGAGCTATATGCATAAACAGCCGATTACCTACAGTAGGTTACTGTAGGCGTAGAGATAGTACCATGAAAAGCTAGATTTGACAATATATAAAAAGACAGGATTTGTGGAAATTACTGGGAAGTGCAAAACCTGTCAGGAAGCTGATCTGTGAGCTTAACGGTTCAAGCATTGAAAAAGGAAGAGGGATATGGATGTTTAAAAAATTATTGGCAGTATTGAGTCTGTGTCTGGTGATGAGTGGCTGCGGCGATTCGGATATGCTGTTGACGAAAGAGGATGTTCAGCTGGATCAGATCAGGCTGAAGGAGTTGGAGCGAAAGATCGGGGAGAAGAGCACCTTCATCCTCATGGTCTCCCAGAATTCCTGCAGCGACTGTTCGCTGATGGAACGAACCATCCTCCCTTTTTCCCGTACCCATGAGGACATCGATATCGTGGAGCTGAAGCTGGATGAACAGGGAGAGAAGATAGCGGATACCGATCAGGCCTTCCGGGATATCCAGAAGCTCATCCCTGCCTTCAGCGGAAGCACGCCGCAGTTCTTCTATTTCAAGGATGGAAAGATGAAGAAAACAGAGCAGGGTGTGATGAGTGAGCTCGCATGGCAGAATTACATGATCGATTGCGGACTCCTGGAAGGAAAGAAGATCAAAGAGGAAGCGGATACCTATCCACTGACACTGGGGGAGTATCTGCAGGATACGAGCATCACCGTATTGGGGAAGAAGCTGAAAAACAAAGAAAGCTTCTATCTGTATCATGCCAGAGAGGATCGCTACAATGCTTCCTTTTCAAAGAAACTAAAGAAATACAGCGATCAGGATAAAAGAGAGATCCTTGTATTGAATACCTCCCGGATCGTACAGCCGGAGGGGGACAAAGAGAAGAAGGCGATGGATGAGGGGATGAGCATCATCAATGAGACGATGAGCCTCAGCCTTTCCCCAAGCGTTTACTATATCAAGGATGGCGAAGTAAAAGCAGTATTGAAGGACAATGCAACAGAGAAGGAGATAACCGCATGGTTTGCGAAGAATCCACAAGGGAACTGAGGAAGAAGCAGGAACAGCTGAAAAGCAGGACGCTCTGGCTACAGGAGATGAAGCAGGCGATCATCAAAAAGACGAGACTGTGCATGCTCATCATGGCAGGGATCTTCTTCCTGCTCATCCTGAT
>NZ_JANGCA010000260.1:0-293 GCF_024463855.1 Clostridium sp. DFI.1.208
GGACAAGGCAGATTACAGTGTGCCGTTTGACCGCATGGACAATACCGACGCTGACCCTCTCTGTTGCGACTGCGGCATTTTTTGCCTGTTTCCCGGCTTCACGGGCAGCCTTGGCATACTGCATTTTCAGTTTTTGTTTCTGCCATATCCGGGCAATCGAATGTTTCTTCAGCTCCGGGTGGTCGCTAAGAGCCTGCCGGTAAGCAAGTCTTGCGTTGGCCTTTGATGATTTTTGCTGTAATTTCGCTGCCTTTCGGTAGGTGGCAGTTTTATGCCGGTGATATGCCGTGCGA
>NZ_JANGCA010000261.1:0-292 GCF_024463855.1 Clostridium sp. DFI.1.208
GGTGCGCTCCATCAAAAGCAATGGGATGCTGGCAGAGACCAATATCGGCGGGCCGATTATTCCGACACTGGATGGAGAATACTGCCGCATTCATACAAGAGATGGAAGCGTCTATACAGGTACTGTACTATCCTGCTCTCCCGCATCCCATGTATATAAGGATGCGTCCACCAGAAAGCGTGAAATCGATGAGATGGAAATTCGTATCGACGTGGTTGTGAAGACGAAGGAGGATGTAGAAGCACTCGGCATCTGCAACGGTGATTTTGTGGCTATCGACCCAAAGGTTCAG
>NZ_JANGCA010000262.1:0-292 GCF_024463855.1 Clostridium sp. DFI.1.208
TCACTCCCTTAATCATACCACACGCAGCCATGATCCCTAATATCGGCAGAAAAATACCCGATATGATATCCACAAAGCGATCCAGCAGCTTCTCTTTCTCAGCACTCTGCACCGTCTGCGACTGCTCTGCATGTAACAATGGTACGATTTGTTCATATACATCCTGAACCTGATTGCCGATGACCACCTGATATTGTCCGGCACTCTTCATAACCGTGACAACACCCTCCATGCTTTTCAGCACCTCATCCTGTTCCTTGGATTCATCCTTTAATTTGAAGCGAAGCCGTGT
>NZ_JANGCA010000263.1:0-291 GCF_024463855.1 Clostridium sp. DFI.1.208
AATGCTCCCTATCTTAAAATAGTTTATCCATCCTCTTACTATTTGGTTTACTTTTGTAAATGTTATAGCTAATGGTCTTGAAACTGCTTGTTTTCTTTTAAGATACTTTTGTATCTTGGTATACAAGCGTTTCTTTCTATCTTTTGTAGGTGCACATTTCCATTCTTGGCTATTCTTATAAAATGTAAATCCCAAGAATTGTCCTTTTGTTGGTCGGACCACTTTTGTCTTTGTTGCACTAACTTTCAAGAATAACTTTCTTTCTAGCCATGATGTCACTGACTTCATTAC
>NZ_JANGCA010000264.1:0-290 GCF_024463855.1 Clostridium sp. DFI.1.208
AAATTTTCACGAGTAGTAAATTCAAGAAAAAGTACGAAACTGAATGAATAGCAAAAGAAGGTCTTAAGTCCTTTATCTAAAGGGCTTAGGGCCTTCTTTCATCGTTACAAGTGTAAAACTCGAAATTGTATCTTATTTTATGATTTTTGCAAGCGATTTCATTTATATTTTACCGTTTTTTTCGTTTCGTGAAAAATGAAAAATTTTCATAGATTTTTCCATTCCCGCCTGTCGAAAAGCAAAGCCCATTGACAGCAGAGACGTGCAGTTGTAAAATATGTAAATCACAT
>NZ_JANGCA010000265.1:0-290 GCF_024463855.1 Clostridium sp. DFI.1.208
GTTTTGATATGGATACAAATACGATGCAGCGTATGCAGAGCCCGGACCAGTTTCCTACCTTTATTTCCATAGAGAAGTCATAACGAGCTTATATGAGAGCAGCTGTACCATTTTGGGGAGGACTTAAGGAAGCTTATCGCTGTTGAAAGCATTTATATGTGATACACAGGTATGTAAAACAAGCTGCGTTTATGGAGGTGATTACTAATGATGATGAAGGAAAGTGATATAGAAGCGAACATGTTTGCCCCATGCGGTATGAATTGCAAGGTTTGTTATAAGCATTGCTA
>NZ_JANGCA010000266.1:0-289 GCF_024463855.1 Clostridium sp. DFI.1.208
GTGCAATCCTCTTCGCCTCCCACCTATCCTGTAAATCTTTGATCAAATTTCAATATCAGGCTACAGTAAAGCTCCATGGGGTCTTTCCGACTAGTTGCGGGTAACCTGCATTTTCACAGGTACTAAGATTTCACCGAGTCTGCTGCCGAGACAGCGCCCAAATCGTTACGCCTTTCGTGCGGGTCAGAACTTACCTGACAAGGAATTTAGCTACCTTAGGACCGTTATAGTTACGGCCGCCGTTCACTGGGGCTTCAATTCATTGCTTCGTATCGCTACTGACAAATCC
>NZ_JANGCA010000267.1:0-288 GCF_024463855.1 Clostridium sp. DFI.1.208
GAAGCCGATACCATAATCCCTTGGAGAATCAAACCATACGGGAATGCAGGCATTTGGATCTGTAACAGCTGTTTGATAGGCTTTTCGTATGGCACTTGTCTTCTCGAGGAGCGTGGGAAAGATTGGAAGATTCGGATTGCGGTAATCAAACCAGTATTCATCCAGATATGCCTGTCTGCGATGACGGGGATCCTCTTTTGGCAGCATATTCAGATAGCTGGGATCTCCGTATTCACTCAGCTGCATTGGCTGAACCTCAAAGGCTTCCACTCCGTTCATCATAAACGG
>NZ_JANGCA010000268.1:0-288 GCF_024463855.1 Clostridium sp. DFI.1.208
TGGTTTGTTTACAACTCCCCCCTGCGCCGTATACAGTTCTGTGTCAGTAGCCTGTGGTGTCGTGTCAACGACATTGACTGTAACTTCCCCTTCTTCCTTGCTTCCATCTGGATAGGTTACTACAATCGTTCCTATGGTTTCTCCTGGTGTATCCGTGTCCACTGGTGTCTTCCAATCATACATAGTTCCTTCCGGAAGATCGTCTTTGTTCTTGATTCCGGCTTCTGCGCTTGGGTCTTCGCCTTTATTGGCATCCACCTTCTGTCCTTCCGGAACATAGGCATCCTT
>NZ_JANGCA010000269.1:0-287 GCF_024463855.1 Clostridium sp. DFI.1.208
TGCGTTGCAGAGCGGTGAAATCGGTGATGATTTTGCATACTACATTACCGCAAGCGAACAGACACCGTCCGCAGTCAGTGTCGGTGTGCTCGTTAATACCGACAATTCCATCCTTTCTGCTGGTGGCATGATTATCCAGATGCTTCCGGACGCAGAGGAAGCGGATATCGTTAAGGTGGAACAGATTGTGGCAAATCTAAAGCATAAGTCCACCATGATTCAGGAATACGCCAGTCTGGAGGATATTCTGCGTGATCTGTTTGACGATGTCAGAATCCTGACAGGAC
>NZ_JANGCA010000027.1:0-62559 GCF_024463855.1 Clostridium sp. DFI.1.208
CAGACAAGACGTCTTGCATGGTATTCAATCACACACTTTTTATGATTTAATGCGGAGTGCTTAATACGTTTGATTTTGTATTCTTTTATGCGTGAAGAAGGTGTACCACAAATCGGGCAATTGCAGGGAAATGGCTTTAAGGTAAGCTGGATAATGAGAATATCATTCTCAATACGCGAGGAGACATCTAAAATTGATTCTTGAGGAAGATTGAGTAAATCTGTTATAATGTCCATAGTGGAAAACCACTCCTTTCGTTGGATATGTTATTTGACAATTACATCATACAACGAAAGGTTTTTTTATAAATGAACAAAAAGATTGACCCTACCAAAATTTAGAGCTTACCTTCATCTTGACCCTCTGATAATTTAGAGGGCTAACTTATCCCTACGATAATTTAGATATCCATAACAATTTGCTTTTATTCTTATAATGGAATCTGATAATCGGCATCGCAAATGGAAGGAAGCAAGACTGGTTTATGCAGAAGAAAACAGGGCATCGCTCTGATGCTATCAATTTGCGCATACACCAACCATCTCGTGAATAGCAGTAAGCAAGTGAAAAGGCGCAATCGGTACAGCTGATCACACGCACAAGCCTTATGGAAGAAGCCTGCACATCCAATAAGCGCTTTGTGTATGGACAGCAAACGAATACAAGACTTGCGTTTACAGGTTCATACATGAAAGGAACAGCGGCTTTCTTGCAGTGTTTTTAAAAGCAGTCAAGCCGCTTCAACTATCATCCATCCATTTCTACCGCTGTATCAGGACTCCTCACTCTTCATTATATGAGGATCAATGGAATTATGCGGCTCGTGCATGGTATGCAGTCTTTGGGTGGCAGGACCCTTAATGATTTCCCCGGTATAGGAAAATCGTGATCCATGGCAAGGGCAGTCCCAGGTCTTTTCGTCCGCATTAAAGCGCAGTGTACAGCCAAGATGCGGACAGAGGATGTCAACGATATACAGCTCATCGTTCTCATCACGATATACGCCATAGCGATGATCGTCCAGCTCCATAATGGTGCCTTCTCCGATATGCGGATACTCTGTGGTGCTTTTTTGCAGCTTGCTTTTCAGAAAGGCGCCGACAACATTCAGGTTTTCTTTGACAAACTGCAGTGAAAATATGCTGGACAGGCGCTGTGGAGAGAACATCATGCGATAGGGAGAGCCGCGATGCAGCGCGTAGGAGCATAACAGCTTTCCTGCGATGCAGCTTGTGGTGTTTCCCCATTTGTTATAGCCGCTGGCAAACAATACGCGATCCTCATGCTTATCCAGCTTACCGATGAGGGGCAGCTGATCAAAGGTCATATAATCCTGTGAGCTCCATGCGGCGGTGATTTCCTGCACGATGAAATCCTCACGCAGGGTATTTTCAAATTCCTGCAGATTCATCGCCTTATCCTGTCCGCTTTTATAGGTGTTGCCCGCATACAGCAGAGTATCCTCGCAGGTGTTATAGGACTGTACACGATCATCGAGGGACAGCATCATATCCTTTGGCATCGCATGTTCGATCTTGGCACTGATTACGCTTTCCTGATCACAATACATACGCGTAAAGTAAAAGTGTCCCTGATCGATAAACGGAAACTGCGTGGCGAAGATGACGATATCCGCATGTACGCACGTACCGTTGACCATCAGACGATAGCCGTGTTCTTCCTCCTGCATGTCTGTGACAGGAGAATGCTCATAGATATCAATGCCGCCCTCCTTTGCGATTTTAGCGAGTGCACAGCCGTAGGCATAGGGGTCAAAGCGTGCCTGATACTGCATCCGCAGTCCTGCCTCCATAGGAAACGGTGCGTCTGTTTTTTCTATGTAGGTGCAGGGAATATGCAGATCCAGATAGGCCTGGTATTCCTCCTGTAGTTTGGCTACCTGCACGGCATCACGGGTAAACAGCATAGCATCACAACGTTCAAAGCTGCACGCGATATGATGCTCCTGAATAATTGCTTCTATGGAATTCAATGCTTCCTCATTTGCCTCGTAATACTGGCGGGCAAGGATACGGTCATAATGCTCAATTAAATTTGCATACAGCAATCCGTGCTGCATGGTCAGCTTTCCGGTATTTCTTCCGCTGGCACCAAAGCATAGAGAATCTGCTTCAAGGAGAATCGCATCCTCCTCTGCCTGTGCGAGATAATAGGCTGTGGTTATACCGGTAAGGCCGCCGCCGATAATGGCAATATGGGCATCCGTCTCCTTTTGCAGAGTCGGATAGTTCGTCGTTTTCGTGTTTCGTTTCATCCAGAATGATTCTGTCATATTCTTCACCTCCTCTACAGACTACCCAGAAACCGGCATTTCTTTCTCATAAAATAGAAAGACCTGCAGAAAACTTTGTCGAACGTTGGGGTCTATCACTCCATAAGCATCATATACTTGAAAGAGGAGGAACAACATGATTACCATTCAAAATATAAAAGTAAATGTTACACGCGCAGGGAGTAACGAGCCTGCTGTGGTTCTGTTGCACGGATGGGGACAGAATCAGTACATGATGAAGTTTCTGCAGGATCATCTCTGTGACACCTTTACGGTGATCAATCTGGATTTGCCCGGATTTGGAGAGAGTGAGGAGCCGCCGCGCGTCTGGAGTGTTGACGATTATGTGGATTTTCTGCAGGAGCTGCTTGCCTATATGCAAATTACACGTGTAAACTTTATCGCTCATTCCTTTGGTGCACGCATTGCATTGCGATATGCATACCGCTATCCGGTGGAGAAAATGGTACTGAGTGGTGCTGCGGGCATTCAGGCAAAGCGCGGGCTTGGCTATCATATTCGCGTAAAGACATATAAGCTGCTGAAAAGACTGCATGCTGCCCCGGCTATGGGAAGCAGTGATTATCAGAATGCCTCACCAATTATGAAAGGGGTTCTCGTCGCCAGTGTTGAGGATGATCTTCGGGGAATATTGAAGGATATATCCACGGAAACACTGCTTGTCTGGGGAGAAAAGGATACGGCAACACCACTGTGGATGGGCCGTGTCATGGAGGAGGAACTGCCAAATGCCGCCCTGGTTGTTCTGCCGAAGGAGGATCATTTTGCCTACTTCCACCTTAGCATACAGTTCTGCCGCATCGTGGATGCCTTTTTAAGACCATGATGCTGTTCTGTTTTCTGGCGGTGTATCTTTTTTTTCTTTATGTTCCTTTGAAGCAGTCTATGCATATGTTCCAGCAGAACCGTTACAACAGAGGGCGATATCGGACATGGCTGATGTCCTTCATCCGCTTATCCTGGAAGCGGATTTTGAAAATACTGCTGACGCTGATGCTGAGCTACAGCCTTCTTCTTCTGCAGCCGACTTCCATGCAGGAGGTTCTGCTGCTGATGCTGGTTGCGATCTATGCCTACATCAGCTGTAAGATGGAGGAAGAACGTGAGTATCGCAAGCCACTGGTAAAAACAGCGCGGATTCATCGCCTGAGCATCCTGCTGTATGCAGTATATGGCATCCTGCTGTGTGTACTGCATGAATTCCTGTCTGCTGCAGCTCTCATTCTCATGACGCCGTTTCTTTTTCTGTCCGCATGGCTGATGGTGCTGCCTGTCGCATGGATTTTAGAGCCGTTGGAAATGGCAATCCGCAACCATTATGCAGCGGATGCCGCAAAGCTGTTAAGAAGCAACAATGCGCTGTCCATCGTCGGCATCACTGGAAGCTATGGAAAAACGAGTGTAAAAACCATCCTCAATGAGCTTTTGTCAGATGTTTACTATACCCTGATGACGCCCGGCTCCTATAATAATCAAATGGGAATCACCCTCACCATACGCAATAAGCTGGAGCGTCTGCATGAGGTGTTTCTATGTGAAATGGGGGCAGATCATGTGAAGGAGATTCATGATCTGATGCAGTTTGTAAAGCCGCAGTACGGGGTTGTGACCTCTGTCGGTCCACAGCATCTGGCAACGTTTGGCTCCATGGAGAATATTCTTCATGAAAAAATGCAGATGATTGAGTGTCTTCCTGCCAACGGTATCGGCTTTGTGAATCGGGACAATCCCTATATCCGTAGCTACAGCATTCAAAATACCTGTCAAATCGTAGGGTTCGGAATGTGTGAGGATGCAGATTATCGCTGTATGGATATCCGCTACAGCGAGGAAGGGACGTCATTTACGGTGGTACAGGATAATCAGTCACATTCCTTTCATACAAGACTTTTAGGAAAACATAATGTCGTGAACATCACCTGTGCCATCGCAGTTGCGCATACACTTGGTGTTTCCTGGGAAATAATGGCGTTAGCTGTCGAAAAGCTGCCCTATGTCGAGCATCGGCTGCAGGTGCGGAAAAGCTTTTGTACCCTGCTGGATGATGCCTATAATTCCAATCCGGAGGGGGCGCGCTGTGCACTTGAGGTATTGAAGCAGATGAAGCATAAGCGTTTTATCATCACGCCCGGTTTTCTGGAGCTTGGAGAGCAGCAGGAGGAGGAACAGTATACACTCGGCAAGGAAATTGCGGATAGTGTGGATATGGCAGTATTGGTAGGTGCTATACAGACAAAAAGCATCGTTAGGGGATTGGCGGACAGCGGATTTCCGACAGAGAGAATCCATGTTTGCGACAGCTTTCAGGAAGCGCTGGCAATCGTGCAAAAGGAAGCAGCTCCACAGGATTGTGTGCTGCTGGAAAATGATTTACCGGACGCATTCAATCACTAGCACCCCGGAATCGCATGAACACGTTTTAGGCATTCGCATACACTGATAATGTGTAAGGAAAGGAAGAATGCTATGAAACTTAAAATTGCCGTGGCATTTGGCGGCAGAAGTGTAGAACATGAAATCAGTGTCCTGTCGGCCCAGCAGGTTATGGCAGCTCTGGACGAGGAGCGCTATGAAATACTGCCGTTGTATATCGCCAAGGATGGCAGGATGTTTTGTGAGGAGGAATTGCGGGAGCTGGAAACCTTTCAGCATATTGAGGAATTCATAGCGGATCATACCAGTGTCGCTTTAATTCGTAGAGAAGCACATACCTATTTGATTCCATCGCGGCGTAAAATCTTTGGCAGAGATAAGGAAGTCGATATGGTATTTCCGGTACTGCATGGAACCAATGGGGAGGATGGTACCTTTCAGGGTTATCTGAAAACGATCGGAGTGCCCTATGTCGGCTGCAATGTTCTGGCAGGAGCAATCGGGCAGGATAAGGTGATTATGAAGCAGGTGCTGCAGGATAGTGGCCTTTCCGTTGTACCGTGGTTTTTCTGGACACTGCATCAGCCGATGGAGCAGTCCTTTTTCAAAAAGGCACAACGCCTTGGTTATCCGCTCATCATCAAGCCTGCGAATCTGGGAAGCAGTGTTGGCATCGCCGTTGCCCATAACGATGTAGAGCTTCATAAAAGTATGATCGAGGCCTTTCAGTATGACCACAAGGTTGTTATTGAAAAGGTGATTGAACCGCTGCGGGAAATCAACGCATCGGTATTGGGGGATGAGGATGGCTGCCGCTGCAGTACGCTGGAAGAAGTCGTTAAGCAGGATGAAATACTGTCCTATGACGACAAGTACAGCGGACAGGGAAAATCCAAGGGAATGCTCAGCACCAGCCGCAAGCTGCCGGCAGAGCTAAGCGATGAGCAGGCGGAGGAGATTCGTTCGATGGCGATGGATACCTTCCGTGCGCTGAATGCGGCAGGCGTCGTGCGAATTGATTTTCTGATGCACGCAGACAGCGCGGCTCTGTATGTGAATGAAATCAATACGATTCCCGGCTCCTTGTCCTTCTATTTATGGGAAAAGGAAGGTCTGCCCTTCCCGGCCTTGCTCGATGAGCTTATCTCGCTTGCACTTCAGCGGGTACGGCGGGAGCAGAAGATGATTTTCAGCTATGATACGAACATTCTGCGGGATTATAAGGGCAGTGGAAAACTGATGAAGTAGAAAAATGCGGACAATGCTTCGCATCTTTTCTTTTAACAGGAAGATGAAGCATAGAAGAGAACGAGCGCATAGCTTTCTCATATCATCTGTTAGTCTGTAAGCAATCAACGGGAAGGGTTTCTTCTGTAGGAGAGGATTTTAAAATCTGTTGGGAATCGATATGGGGAGCACAGTGGATTTTGCACATAACCTAAGGCTTATAAAGCATTGATGACCACGCATTCAAAAGTCCGACACAATCCTGTGGATTTCATACCGATGCGAAGACTTATAAAGAATCGAAACCAATGTATTCATAAGCCGGACATTACCCTGTGAATTTCTTACATAGACTAAGGCTTATATCCGCTTGTTCATAAGCCTGCCACCGCTTATAAGAGATACAGCGGCAAGGTGAAGAAGCAAGAAAATGGTATTTGTGAGGTGTATGGGCTTTTGATTTGGGATAAGCGCAAAAAAGGAAGTATCGCCATCCCTTTTATGCAATGCTAGGATGGCAAGCTTCCTTATTATCTTATTCATCTGGAGATTTGAAAAATGTGAAAGTGCACAGTATTCCAGCTCATGAAAACGTACAGTCACTTATGCTGCGATTCAATACCGTAAGTAGGGTTAAAATCTATAGGATATTGTTTACCATGACCTTGCTTCGATCACTGCTTTTGCGATAGGCATTCGGTGTCATTCCACATGCTTTTTTAAAGACCTGTGAAAAATAGGACTGAGAGGAGAAGCCACAAGAATCGGAAATCTGAGCTATGGAGTAATTTGTGGTCTCCAGCAGCTCCTTTGCCTGCTGTACACGCAATCGGATGAGATAATTGATAGGAGAGACACCCTTGTACTGCTTAAAGGCATGCACCAGATAAAACTTACTCATATAGGTTTTTTCACTTAACAGCTCCAGCGTGATATCCTCCTGATAATGGTTATTGATATACTGCTCCACAAAATGACATTCCTTGGTTATTTTCTGGGATGGCGCTACGATCAGGTTGGCCTTTGTTCTGCGTACCATGTTGATGATCAGCACCTCCAGCAGATTCTGACATACCGCCTCGTAATCATCATCCTGCTGTGCCATCTCCTGTACCAGTGTCTTCAGATAAAACAGAATCTCATGCTTGAATTCATAATAGTTGTGAACACTGTAGTCCTCATACTCCATATGATTGGTAAAGCTGGTAAACTGCAGTCCCTCGATACCGAGTACGATGTATTCCAGAGGGGATTCATCCCTGCTCATTTCCGTATGCGGAACATTGGGATTTACTATGATCAGATCATCCGCCTTTACATCGAAGACATCATCATTTACCAGAAAGCTTCCCTTGCCGCTGGATACGTAAAATAGTTCTGTACAGTGATGGGCATGCGGGGTACTGTGCCAGTCACCCTCATAACGGCTCGTTGAAATATAGAGAAGGTGGAAGCTCATTTTATCCAGCTTACGGTTCTTCAGCTGATATCTTTGTATACTCATCAAATCACATCCTTATATCTGCTTTCATTATAATAGACACAGCTGTAGTTGACAAGAATTATATTTATTGGCAAAAAGTAAAAGTAGCCAATATCTCTAAAAAAAGAAATACGGGGCGTGTGTTTATCGAATAAAAAGGAACTGCTGAAATCACTTTTTTAGATATCTTGCCGGGTTTTTCAGTGGCGGTGGAATCGAGTCGTTTGACAAGCTATTCATAAGCCCATAAAATGAAGCTAACGATCAATCAGGAGGAAATTGACATGAATCTGAAAAAGGGGCGCGTAACAGTGCCGACCGATGTTGATGTAATTGAGGAAACCTTGAACATCATGGAACGATGGGGGGCGGATGCAATCCGGGACTGTGATGGCACCAGCATGCCAGAGCAGCTGCGTGAGCTGGATGTGAAGCAGTATGCGACCTATTATACGACGAGGAAGGATAATGCCTGGGCAAATGCAAATCCACAGGAGATACAGCAGATGTATCTGATGAGCGATATGGTGACAGCCAGTGCGCAAACGCTGAGCATACCGTTGATGAAGCATTATTATAAAGACCAGCTGAAGGTCAATACGATTGATGATATGAAGCGGTGGTGGGAGGTTATCGATCGTACGAGCGGTGAGGTGGTTGCCACAAGCCTGTGGGAATATGATGCAAAAAGGGAGGCAGTCATCCTTTCGGAGTGTGTACCTTTTCATGCTTATACGGTAAGCTTTCTGGCATTTGTAATCTGGGATCCGGTGCATATGTACAATGCATTGACCAATGAATGGAAGCATGAGGAGCATCAGATGACCTACGATGTACGACAGCCGAAGACACAGGCATATGTTCTGGATAAGCTGCGTCGCTGGATTGCTGAGCATCCGGAGGTGGATGTTATTCGCTTTACGACATTCTTTCATCAGTTTACGCTCATGTTTGATGAGATGGCACGGGAAAAGTTCGTAGACTGGTTCGGTTACAGTGCCAGTGTATCCCCCTATATTCTCGAACAGTTCGAGCAGGAGGTCGGATACCGGTTTCGTCCGGAATATATCATCAATCAGGGATATCATAATTCCACCTTCTGCGTTCCTACGAAGGAATACCGAGATTTCATGGATTTCCAGATGCGTGAGGTAGCTAAGCTGGTGAAGAAATTTGTGGATATCACACATGAAGCCGGAAAGGAAGCGATGATGTTTCTGGGAGATCACTGGATTGCGACAGAGCCGTTTGGACCTTATTTTCAGGAGCTGGGTCTGGATGCCGTCGTGGGCTCTGTTGGGGATGGACGTACCTTGCGTCTGATTTCCGATATCAAGGGAGTGAAGTATACCGAAGGACGGTTTCTACCGTATTTCTTCCCCGACGTATTTCATGAGGGAGGCGATCCCGTTCAGGAGGCCAAGGTAAACTGGGTGACGGCAAGGCGTGCAATCCTTCGCTCACCATTGGATCGAATCGGATACGGCGGGTATTTGAAGCTTGCATTGAAATTCCCGGATTTTGTGGATTATATCGAAGAGGTATGCAATGAATTTCGTGAGCTGTATGCCCATGTACAGTCCGCACAGCCCATGTGTATGCCATTTAAGGTAACGATTCTGAACAGCTGGGGAGCGCTTCGTGGCTGGGGAGCGGAAATGGTCGCGCATGCTCTGTGGTATAAGCAGATTTATTCCTATTCGGGTGTTCTGGAAGCTCTGAGTGGTATGCCCTTTGATGTGCAGTTTATCAGCTTTGACGATATACTGGAAAATCCGGGGGTGCTGGATGATGCCGGTGTTATTATCAATGCTGGGGATGCCTATACGGCCTTTAGCGGTGGAGATTACTGGAAGGATGCACGCATCGTGAGCGCTCTTCGTAAATTTGTATTTGAGGGCGGTGGCTTGATCGGCGTCGGTGAACCGAGTGCAGCACAAAAGGAAGGACATTTCTTCCAGCTGTATGATGTGCTGGGCGTGGATAAGGAGGTTGGCTTTTCTCTGTCACAGGATAAATATAACTGGGAGGAGCAGCCGCATTTCCTGAAAGATGAGCTTCCTGAAGCTTTACAGCTTGGAGAAGAAATACGCAATATCTATGCACTGCGCGATACGACGGTTTTGATTAACGAGAATCAGAATATTCGTTTTGCGACCAATACCTATGGAAAAGGGAAAAGTGTATATCTGAGCGGACTGCCGTTCAGCTTTGAAAACGCGCGTCTGCTGTACCGCTGTTTGTTTTATGCAGCAGGAAGGGAAGCGGATATTAAAAAATGGTATAGTGAAAACTGCAAGGTGGAGGTAAATGTATATCCGAATACAAACAGCTATTGTGTGGTAAACAATACATATGAAAAGCAGGATACCCGCATTTATACGGATCAGGATGCTTTTGATATTCAGCTACAGGCAAATGAAATTCGCTGGTTTTCCATCAGCGAGGAAAAAGAATAGAGAAGAAAATGCGGTAGAAATGCTGCATTTTTTCTATACCGAGGATGGAAAGGACAGCTTTATGTGCAGGAAAAGGCTGCACTGCCTGCGAAGCTTGCGGGTTATTTCGTTATAAAGGAAGCAGAAGGAAGAAGCAAGGCTGCATGTGGTAAAAAATATGAATAGCTGTACGACAGCACAGGGGATTCTGGGGGAAAGGTGATTGGGATGCACAGGAAAAGGATCGTGCTTCTGTCTGTTTTCACTATATGAACCGCCTTATTTCTGTATGCGAATCGTTTAAAGATAAAAGAAAGCTGCATAAGGGGATGATAAGGCAACAGGGGTGGATTCGTTTTCTATGGCATATTCGTTTACTGGATACTTGCGATAGTTCAGTGTGATATTCCAGGCACCCACTGCAGGAGCTGGAGGTGCATAAGGGACGTGTGCAGAGGGGAAGATATAAAATGCACAGCAAAAGCCTATGAGCTTCCCCTACGTTATTATCTTATATTTCGTGGAACGCAAGCCTGAGCGCTGTTTAGAAGCAATCGTTTCCGGGATATTAGAAAAAAGGATTCTCAACTGAGAATCCTTACCGATTATGCTTCCATGGAATCAATGATACTATCTACCAGATTATCCATTTCAGATTTATTATTATCATTCAAGGCACTGATCATGGATACTTCAGAATTCAGAATACTCATCTGCTTCATCTGATTATCCAGGAAGTCCTTCATAAGGGAACCGGATTTCGGTGCCCAGGAACCATTCTCAATAATGCCGATGGTACGCTTCTGCATGTTGAGTGCCTTCATATGCATGAGGAAATCATGCATGACAGGATAGATTCCCAGATTATAGGTCACCGAAGCCAGTACGATGTGACTGTATTTGAAGGCATCGCTGATCAGGTAGGATACATGGGTATTGGATACATCATGAACAACAACATTTTTAACGCCCTTTTCCACCAGCTTGGCAGCCAGTACCTGCGCAGCGGATTCTGTATTTCCATACATGGAAGCATAGGCGATCAGCACACCGGTTTCCTCCGGCTCATAGCGGCTCCACTTATCATATTTATCAAGCAGGTAACCGAAATCATTTCTCCATACCGGTCCATGCAGCGGACAGATGACCTTGATATCGATCGTTCCCGCCTTTTTCAGCAGTGCCTGTACATGCGGTCCGTATTTTCCTACAATATTGGTATAGTAACGACGGGCATCATCCAGCCAGTCGCGGTCAAAATTAACTTCATCATTAAACAGCTTGCCATCCAGTGCTCCAAAGCTTCCAAAGGCATCTGCGGAAAACAGAACTCCGTTTGTCACATCGAAGCTGACCATCGCTTCTGGCCAGTGCACCATCGGAGCCTCTACAAAGGTGATGGTGTGCTTACCAAAGCATTTGGTATCGCCTTCCTTGACTTCCTCTGTACGCCCGTCAACGTGAAAGCCGAACTGGTGCATCAGCAGAAAGCTTTTTTCAGTAGAGATGATTTTCACCTTCGGATAGCGAAGTAAAATTTCTTCAATGCTGGCACCATGATCCGGCTCCATATGATTGATTACCAGATAATCCAGCTCACGCCCGTCCAAAACATGCTCTACATTTTCCAAAAACTGACGGCAGGCATCCCAGTCCACTGTATCAAACAATACCGTTTTCTTATCCAGCAGCAAATAGGAATTATAGGATACGCCATTTGGAATCGGGTGAATATTTTCAAACAGGGCAAGACGGTGATCATTTCCTCCCACCCAGTACAAATCGTCAACTACTTTTCTTACACAGTACATACTACATCCTCCTTCTCTTTATTTAATCCAATGTCTCAATGAACTGATCCTTTGCTTCTCCGCATTCCGGACAGATCCATTCTTCAGGCAGCTTTTCAAACGGTGTACCCGGAGCAATATCATTTTCCGGATCTCCCAGCATCTGATCATATTCATAGCCGCAGCCATTGCAGACATGACGCATATAGGAAGGAGCTTCCTTTTTGATAAACGGGCGCTTCATTTTCTTCATTGGCGGAGCCGGCTTCTTTTCTCCGGTATCCAGAGCCTTGCTTAACAGCGGCAGTATTTCCATAACATCACCGACAATACCGTAATCGGCATTTTTAAAGATCGGCGCGTTGGCGTTTGTATTGATGGCAACGATGGTTGTAGCATCCTTGATTCCCTTTAAATGCTGTCCCGCACCGGAGATACCGCATGCGATATACAGATTACCGGTGAATTTCTGACCGGACATACCGACATAGCGGTTGATCGGCACATATTTTAAAGTTTCTGCGACTGGACGGGAGCTTCCGATGGCTGCTCCTGCGCTTCGTGCTAAATCCTCAATCAGCTTCATGTTCTTCTTTTCACCGATTCCCTTACCGGCAGATACCACACGCTCTGCATTCACGATCGGTGTATCCATCGGGATACCGACTGTAAAGTCATAGCCATCCTTCTGTAAGGCTTCCACGAGTGCATTTACACGTTCCTGTGCAGGGCCTTCCTTGAAAATCTGTTTCTTACGTTCTCCGGTGATTGCGCCTTTTTTCTTACGGACACCGCCATCCTTTGGGGCTTTTCCTATGATATGAGAAGCAATAACAACTCTCTGTATTTCGTTTGTTCCTTCATAAATCGTTGTGATTTTAGCATCACGATAAGCGCGCTCCACTTCCATCCCCTTCAGATAACCGCTTCCGCCGAATATCTGTAAGGCATCGTTGCAGATTTCCAGAGCAACATCACTTGCGTACTGCTTTGCCATCGCAGATTCCATTCCATATGGTTCATGGTGCTCCTTGAGCTCTGCAGAAGAGTAAATCAGCATTCTGGCACAGCGAAGCTTGGTTGCCATATCGGCAAGCTTAAAGCTGATGACCTGCTGCTGAGCAATCGGTTTGCCAAACTGCACACGCTCCTTCGCGTATTCCAGCGCATTTTCATATGCACCCTGTGCAATTCCCAGTGCCTGTGCAGCGATTCCGATGCGGCCGCCATCCAGTGTTGCCATGGCAATCTTAAAGCCCTGACCTTCCTTGCCAAGCAGATTTTCCTTCGGTACCTTTACATCATTGAAAATCAATTCCGCTGTTGAGGAGGAACGGATTCCCATCTTATCGTAATGATCACCAAAGGTAAAGCCGTCCCAGCCCTTTTCAACGATGAATGCGGATATTCCTCTGGTTCCCATATCCGGATTTGTGGATGCAAAGACGACATACGTGTCAGCCTTATCTGCATTTGTGATAAAAATCTTTCCACCGTTCAGAATATAATGATCACCCTCTAAAACGGCCGTTGTTTCCGTACCTGCCGCATCACTTCCTGCATTCGGCTCCGTTAATCCAAAGGCTCCGATTTTTTCACCGCTTGCCAGCGGTACCAGATATTTCTGCTTCTGCTCCTCGGTTCCAAATGCAAAAATCGGGTAGCTTCCCAAGGAGACATGTGCGGATAGGATAACTCCTGTACCTCCGTCAACGCGGGATAATTCTTCTACGGCAATGGCATAGCTTAGTACATCCAGTCCGGCTCCGCCATATTCCTTCGGATAGGGAATCCCCATCAGACCCATCTTTCCAAACTTTGCAATCGCCTCACTCGGAAATTCATTTTCCTTATCGAGCATAAAGGCAATCGGTTTGATTTCGGTTTCCGCAAATTCTCGTACCGTCTTGCGGATTTCCTCCTGCTGCTGTGTCGTTGTAAATAGCATAGTTTACGTCCTCCTCACTTATCTCTATGATATTCCTTCTGCTTTCATGATTTTTCTTAATATGAGAATCATTTTAAGAATATAAATCACTTTACACTCTGATGATATCATAGCGCTTACAATAAGTCGAAGGATATGCTCACAGAATTTTCCTTTTCTAGTTTTTGAATCTTTTCCATGCGGAAAGAGGCATCTATTCCCTTTCCTATGTAGAGAAGAAATGAAATTCCTGAAGCTTTGTGCTTTTTGTTGGTTTTTTGAAGGCTGAAGCTATAGCAGGGGGTACTGCGCATTTTCTGTCATACGCAATACCGCTGTATGCTTCACTTCAACAAGGAATGCGCAGCCATATTCCACACGGCTTTTTTGTTGTCAGCCTGCGGACATATGGACAGCCGTATGCTATACTGTATCTAGTGGAATGCAATTAAAAGGAGGGGTTATATGTCAGAAAAGAAAAAGGCGGCGGAAGGCTTTTTATACAATGCGAATTACAGCTCAGCACTGCTGGATGAGCGCGCCTGGTGCAAGGATCAGTGTCATGCATGCAATCAACTGCGTCCAAGTGATATGGAAGCACGCAATCAGATTTATCGCAGGCTGTTCAAGCAGATGGGGAAGCATGTATCTATAGAACCACCGTTCTGGTGTGATTATGGCTATAATATCAGTATTGGAAATGAATTCTTTATGAACCATAACGGTGTCATTCTGGATGGGGCAGAGATTACCTTTGGTGATTATGTCTATATCGCGCCAAACTGCGGCTTTTATACAGCAGGACATCCACTGGATGTAGAACAGCGCAGGCAGGGGCTGGAGTATGCCTTTCCTATTCATGTGGAAAGTAATGTATGGATTGGGGCAGGCGTTCAGGTGCTGGCAGGCGTTACGATTGGTGAAGGCTCGGTGATTGGTGCAGGCAGTGTTGTGAACAGAGATATTCCTCCACATGTACTTGCGGCAGGGGTTCCCTGCAGGGTGATCCGCCTTATTACAAAAGAGGATCGAAAAAAATACCGTGTGCAAACAGAGGGGGATAGGGAAGAACAGTAAATCACCGGTAACTCGCTTGTATACGCGAAGGGAAAGGGCAAAGCTTTCGTTGATATTGCATACGCGATATGTATTTCAATCAGAAAGGTGTAGCTGCATGTACAGGCGGATCCAGCAGAACAATAGGGGATAAAGAAGTAAACAAGCTGATAAGCATAGGGGAGATGAATGAGCCTTTCAATCTATACGTCTAAAACGAAGCTGTTGAGAGTGCAATTTGATGCTCGTACATGATGATTGGAAACAGAGAAATTATTTGAATGTAATTCTTTGCAGCGGGTATGGCTATGATATAATAAGGATACAGCAGGAGGTAGGAAGCTATGTTTTATGATAAAGTAGAAGAATCCGTGCAATATATTCGCAGGCACGTGAAAACAGAGCCGGTGATTGGCATCATTTTAGGAAGCGGACTCGGCTCATTGGTGGATATGATGGAGGATAAAGAGGTGATTTCGTATCGGGATATTCCTCATTTCCCTCAATCCAAGGTGGAAGGTCATGCAGGAAATCTGGTGTTTGGCAAACTGAAAGATCAGCATCTGGTAGTTATGCAGGGAAGATTTCATTATTATGAGGGCTTTACGATGAAGGAGGTCACCTATCCGCTGTATGTGATGAAGCTGCTGGGAGTTCAGGATTTGATTGTGACCAATGCTTGTGGCGGAATCAATGAGAATTATCAACCCGGAGATTTGATGATCATTGATGATTTTATCAATACGCTGGATGTAAATCCCTTGATTGGAGATAATGACGAGCGTTTCGGTGTGCGCTTTCCGGATATGTCAGAGCCATATTCCACAGAGCTGCGCGAAAAGGCAAAGCAGGTGGCAGATCGTCTGGGTATTCCTTACCGTCATGGCGTCTATACGTTGTTTCAGGGGCCGTATTATGAAACAGCGGCAGAAATTCGTATGTATGCCAGAGCAGGCAGTGATGCGATTGGAATGTCCACTGTACCGGAAACCATAGCAGCAAATTATCTTGGGATTCGCGTGTTGGGAATTGCATGCATCACCAATATGGCAACCGGTATTGCGAAGGAAAAGCATTCGCATGAAGAGGTTGTGAAAATGGCAAATAAGAGCAGTGCCCAGCTTTGTACATGGATCGAAGCGCTGTTGAAGGAGTGGTAAAAGGAGGGTGATGCTTCATGGAGCAGGAATCGCTGTTTCAAAATGATTTCGATAAGGACCCTCTTGCCGCCAGACTGCGTCCAGCCACGCTAAAGGATTATGTCGGACAGAAGCATCTGCTTGGAAAAGGAAAGATTCTGTATAATCTGATTGAAAAGGATATGGTTTCCTCTATGATTTTCTGGGGGCCGCCGGGTGTTGGGAAAACAACATTGGCTAGAATCATCGCCAAACAGACACAGGCGCATTTTATCAATTTCAGTGCGGTCACAAGCGGAATTCGGGAAATCAAGGCAGTGATGAAGGAGGCGGAGGATGCGCGTCTGTATGGGAGAAAGACGATTGTATTTGTAGATGAAATTCATCGGTTTAACAAAGCCCAGCAGGATGCCTTTCTGCCCTATGTGGAGAAGGGCAGTATCATATTGATCGGTGCTACAACGGAAAATCCGTCATTTGAAGTAAATGCCGCACTTCTTTCCCGCTGCAAGGTGTTTGTGCTGAAGGCACTGGAGGTATCGGATCTGGTGGAGCTGCTGCAGCATGCCCTGCAGGATGAGCGAGGCTTTGGTAAACAGAAGATTCTCATGACGAAGGAGCAGCTGCATATGCTTGCCATGTTTGCCAACGGAGATGCCAGAACAGCACTGAACACACTGGAAATGGTTGTTTTAAACGGCGAAAGCTCAGAAGCTGGAATCGTCATTACAAAGGAAGTGCTGGAGCAGTGTACCTCCCAGAAATCCCTGCTGTATGACCGGCAGGGAGAGGAGCACTATAATCTGATCAGTGCACTGCATAAATCCATGCGCAATTCCGATGTAGATGCAGCGATTTACTGGCTTGCGAGAATGCTGGAGGCAGGTGAGGATCCATTGTATGTGGCAAGACGCCTTGTTCGCTTTGCGAGTGAGGATATCGGAATGGCGGACAGCCGTGCATTGGAAATCTGTGTTGCGGCATATCAGGCATGTCATTTTCTCGGTATGCCGGAGTGTAATGTTCATCTGACGCATGCGGTTACCTACCTCTCTCTTTCTCCAAAATCCAATGCACTGTATATGGCGTATGGTGCAGCAAAGGCGGATGCCATGCATATGCTGAGTGAGCCGGTACCCTTGCAAATACGAAATGCACCAACCTCCCTCATGAAGGATTTGCATTACGGAGAAGGCTACCAGTATGCTCACGATACGCAGGAAAAGCTGACAAGCATGGAATGCATGCCGGATTCCTTGCGGGGAAGGGAGTATTATCATCCGACGATGCAGGGAAGTGAAGCAAGGGTGAGCAAGCGTTTGCAGGATATCAAGGAATGGAAACGACAGCATCAGAAAAAATAGAAGCATGCAGAAGGGGGAAGCATATGGTTCTTTCCGCTATTCCTGCATGGGAAAAGACGTGAACGATGTTTGCAGTTCTTTCTGACGTTCATAGGTATAAAAAAGAATCTGCCTTTCCGGGGTGCTTACTCGGTTTTGGGCAAATAAAAATAAAAGATTTCAACACTATTGTATTCTTCAATAGCGTTGAAATCCTTTTTTTACAACCACTCAAACGTAGGAAAGAACCCTTTCTATGGAATTCTCCTTTTTGATTACCTGATATTGTGCAAGGAATCGGCTTCGTTTATAAACGGCCGTTTTTTTGTTTCTTATTTTACTGTCTTGATGACATATTTATTGAACAGCTCACGATTACGTTCATCGGCACCGTCCATATTGCTGGAGGCGAATACCGGAGCCTCCATACCATGCTCCTTCAACAGCTCAACAAATCTTCCCATCACACACTGTGCAAGAAAGCAGCCGGTCAGAGTGCTGACAGGTCCCATACTGCAGGTTTCGTCAATCTGTGTTGTCGCATCTCCATACGGTGCATGATTGTCCAGAATCACATCCGCAAGCTCAAACAGACGCAGACCGCTTTCATGCCGGGAAGCGATGGTTTTACTATGCGATAACGAGGTGATGACAATAATGTGAGCACCTTTTTCTCTGGCTCTCATCGTATATTCGATAACCAGCGGATTTCTTCCGGAATTGCTGGTGACAAGCAGAACATCTCCTGCCTCAATCGTATAAATCGCATCCAGTACATCGGCATAGGAAGCCGTACGCTCCAGCGTTGTACTCTTTGTCGGATGCGTAGCCAGCGTCATTTCGATTTCATTGATGGGATATACCTTTGCATAGCCGCCGGCTCTGGCATAGATATCCTGTCCGATCATATGGGAGTGTCCGCTGCCGAAGGTGTAAATGGTATGATGTTCCTTCTCTGCCTCAAGCAACAGACGTGCCGCCTGTTCAATCGCATCCTGCTCCTTTTTCATCACTGCAAAACGCTGTTCCACTTCGTTGAAATACGTATCAATAAATGCCATAATCATTCCTCACTTTCTTATGATTTCAGTATACCATGATTATATGTAAAATCTATAACTGGATATAAAGTTATAACAATTTATACAAAATACGTAATTTAACTATTGTTTTTACACAAAACACTTTTAATTATTCTATTCTGCTAATATAGGAAAATTTTTCCATTATAATAATTACAAAAACTGGAGTGGACGGAATGAAAAAAGTAACGGAAATCAATTTAAGAGTGGGAGATGCTATACGAAAAGGGCTTCAACGAAAGGGGATGACGCAAAAGGAACTTGCTGCACTGGTTGGTTCCACGCAGCGTTCGATTTCTTCATATATCAATGGGAATGCACAGCCTCCGCTTGATATTCTGTCTCTGATCTGCCGCATACTGGAAATCAATATGAATCAGATACTGCAAATACCGGATTTCAATTTTCCCGGTCGTATGCTGCATGATCCCATCGAGCTGGAATTCATGAAAGTGTTTGATCAGGTACCGGAGGAACGGCGAATGACCTTTACCAAGCTGATGAAAAGCATCCTCAGCTTTCACCTGGAGTAGGGTATATAAATGTAACAGTTACATAACATAGGAAATAACATGATTCTTATGATAAATGACAAATAGAGAATTTTAGAAAATTTTTATTTTAAGGAGAAAATGCCGGATTTATCGGTGTTTTTTTATTTTTTGCACAGAATCCTTATGGAAGAAAACTTTTTCATTATATATACTATAGAGGTAAAAGGGAGAGAGAGGAGGCATATGGAAGATATGCATACTTGTGAGCTGAATCATGATGAGTATGAGCTGTTGAGCTTTTATCGCCAGCTGAGTGAGGAGCGCAAGCAGAAGTTTTTTGACCTTGTGCAAACACTGGATATGCTGTTGAATCAACAGGATGATACGACTGCGATTCCAGAGTAAGGCAAAGGCGTTGGTGTGCATGGTTCAGGGAGCGCATTCTTTTTCCTGTAGGGATCAGCTTGAAAACGCGAAGACTGATGGATGCTAAACATATCGTGCTGTCCTTACGGCGCAGGATACAGCACGGTACGCTGCTATAGTTGCATTGCATAGCTTTCAGGAAGCTTCTGATCCTAACAGCGAAGCATACATACTCCTTCAAAGAAACCGGAAAAGGACCGCAAGGTCCTTTTCTGCTGTACCTTCATCATAGAAGCAGACTTCTGCATTCTGCTGCCTTTGAGCGGTAAGCAAACGTATCACTAGCAAAGACATGGTATCCATTGCCTGATTCTACAGCTCTCTTATGGTATTGTCTCTGCATTGTGGGAAACGAGCGATCTCTTATGCTTACCATTCACCATAGAATATCCTGTGATGTGTAATGAAAGAAGACGATTTTAAAGGAAGAAACAGATTTGAACATCACGGTTCATCGCTGCCATAATAAGGATAGCCTGTGTACACCACTGATAGTTGTTTTTGGGTGCATGGTGATTTTCTTACATAATTATTTCATGAAAATATTTCACAAAATGATTGACTTTTTCATCATTGGATTGTACTATAGTAATATATGAAATGCGCTGACGGGAAATAGTATGGATATGGACATGACAGAGAGTCTTCGGCTGGTGGAAGAAGATATGCGAAGTATGCGGAACACATCCCCGAGCAGCAGAGGTGAAACCAGTAGCTTCTGCCGGATTCCTGCATCCGTTACCGTGCTAGAGTATGCTGGTACTCGAAGAGATTGATATCGTGAGGTATCAATAAAATAAGGTGGAATCACGTAAGGTAACTTTCGTCCTTTGGATGGAAGCTTTTTTTGTATAAGAGAATACGGGAGGATAAGAACTTATGAAGAAATTTGCTATACCGGAAGGGACCCGGGATCTGATTTTGGGAGAATGCACTGCAAAAAAACGATTGCAGGCTGCGATTGAGCAGGTGTTTGACAGCTATGGCTATAAGGAAATCGTAACACCGAGCATTGAATTCTATCAGACCTATCAGACAGGCTTTGAACAGGTTCAGGAGGAAGCGATGTACAAGTTTTTTGACCATAACGGAAGCATTCTGACACTGCGTATGGATATGACGGTGCCGATTGCCCGCGTTGCGGCAACCAAATTCAAGGATCAGCAGCCGCCGTTTCGGTTTCGCTATTGTGCGAATGTATATAAGGTAAAGGAGTCGTTTGCCGGAAAGCGCAATGAGGTGACAGACTGCGGAATCGAGCTGCTGGGATTGAACGAAGAGCAGAGTGATTTGGAAATTCTGGTGTGTGCCCTGGAGGTTATGGAGTGTATGGAGCAGGAGCCGTTTACACTGGAAATCGGCAATGTGAATTTCTTCCATACGGCGGTCAAGCTGCTGGGACTGACAAAGGATGAAACCGAAACATTGGCTGATCTGATTGATCGTAAGAGCTTGACAGAGCTGAAGGAATATCTGAATACACTAAACCTTAAAGCTGAGGATAAACAATTTTTTCTGCAGCTGCCTTGGCTGTGTGGAAGTGCAGATATGCTGCAGGAGGCGCTGGACTGCTGCTTTGATGAACGGCTGCAGCGCATTGTGGAAAACCTGCAGCAGCTGTATGAGCAGCTGCGCGAGCTTGGCTATGAAAACCGCATCACCTTTGATCTGGGAAAGCTGCCGCATCTGAACTATTACAGCGGAATCCTCTTTGAGGGCTTTGTGCCCGGGATCGGCACCAGTGTATTGAGTGGAGGCCGCTATGATTCCCTGCTGGAGAAATTCGGGGAGCCGCTGCCTGCCATCGGGTTTTCTGTAAAGCTGGATGCTGTGCTTCCGGTATTGCATCTAAAACAGAAGGAAGCAACGCTGACGCTGTGCTATCCATATGCGCGTAAAGTGGAAGCCCTGCGTAAGGCAAAGGAGCTGAGAAAAACTGCACGGGTGGAGCTGCTGTGTGGAGCGTATGATGATATTATCGTGAAAGGGGAGAACAACGCATGAGTATATCCATTGCATTGACGAAGGGACGTCTGGAAAAGGCAACCGTGAAGCTGCTGGAGGAGCGCGGATATGGAATTGAATGCCTGAAGGATAAGGGGAGAGCTCTGGTGTTTCAGGATTCCAAAAAGGATATTCGCTACTTTCTCGTGAAATCCAACGACTGTATTACCTATGTGCAGCATGGTGTTGCGGATATCGGTGTGGTTGGAAAGGATACGCTGCTGGAGGGTGGCAAGGAGTACTATGAAATGCTTGATTTAGGAATTGGAAAATGCAAATTCATCGTTGCCGGCCTGCGGGAACATAATCTGTTTGACAAGGTGGGGCATGTGAAAATAGGAACCAAGTATCCCAATATTGCAAAGCAGTATTTTCTGGAAAAGGGGATGGATGTGGAATGTATTAAAATTGACGGGTCTGTGGAGCTGGCACCGATACTGGGACTGTGCGATGGAATCGTAGATATCATGGAAACGGGAACGACGCTGAAGGAAAACGGTCTGGTGGTATTTGATACGGTCTGCGATATCAGTGCCAGAGTGATTGTAAACAAAGCGAGCTTTAAGCTGAAGCGAGCGGAGATATTAGCTATCCTGGAGGATATGAAGAAAGGACTGGAAACATGCTGAAACGAATGTGTGCATCCGATACACAGCAGCTGGCTGCGTATCTGGAAAGCAGAACAGAGGATATAGACTGCGATATTATCGCTAAGGTCAGTACCATCCTGCAGGATGTGAAAACCCGTAAGGATGAAGCAGTAAAGGACTATACACAGCGCTTTGACGGGATTGTGATGGACGAGCTGCGGGTTGCACGTGAAGAGGTAGAGACTGCAGCAGCCAGAGCTGACACCTTCTTTGTGGAAAGCATGAAGAAGGCGAAGGAAAATATCGCGTATTATCACAATGCACAGAAGCAAAACGGCTATCTGCTACAGAAGGAGCTAGGCATCTATCTGGGACAGCGCGTGCTTCCCTTGGATAGCGTCGGCATCTATGTGCCGGGAGGGCGTGCCCAGTATCCCAGCAGTGTGCTGATGAATGCGATTCCTGCCCGTATTGCGGGTGTCAAGCGCATTGTCATGATTACCCCGCCGGCAAAGGACGGCAGTCTGCATCCCAACATTGCCGCGGCGGCACGCATTGCCGGCGTGGATGAAATCTATAAGGTTGGCGGCGCACAGGGAATTGCGGCACTGGCCTATGGCACGCAGAGCATTGCATCGGTGGATAAAATCGTCGGACCGGGAAATGTGTATGTTGCGGCTGCGAAGAAGCTGGTATTTGGGAAGGTGGATATCGATATGATTGCCGGACCAAGTGAGATTTTGGTCATAGCGGATGCGGGGGCACCTGCGAAAAGTGTTGCGGCAGATTTGCTGTCTCAGGCAGAGCATGATCCGATGGCCAGTGCTATTCTGGTGACAACAAGTGAAGCCCTGATAACGGCTGTGGAAGAGGAGCTAGAAAAGCAAACTGCCCTTCTACCGAAAAAGGAAATCGTCAAACAGTCCTTACAGTCTTATGGAACAGCAATTCTGTGTGAGAGCATGGAGGATTGTCTGGCAGTATCCAATGCAGTGGCTCCGGAGCATCTGGAGCTGATGGTGGAAAACGCGATGGAATATCTGGGGATGGTGCGTCATGCCGGCAGTGTCTTCCTGGGCTATCACACCTGTGAAAGTGTCGGTGATTATTTCGGCGGCTGTAATCACGTATTACCGACAAGCGGAACGGCACGCTTCTCCAGTGCGCTGGGGGTGGACAGCTTTGTCAAAAAGAGCAGCTATCTGCACTATAGTGCACAGGCGCTGCAAGCCTATGGCGCAAACATCATCGAAATGGCAGAGCAGGAAGAGCTGCAGGCTCATGCCAATGCCGTGAAAGTGAGGCTGAAATCATGAAGAATATCGAAAGCTATGCGGCGCGGACAAACGGCGCAATCATGCTGAATGCAAATGAATGCTATAAAAATATCAGTGCGGAAATCGTGAAGGAGCTGCAGGCGGCGATTGCGGATCTGGCATTGAACCGCTATCCAGATGAATCCAGCAGTGAGCTGATTCATGCCTATGCACAAGTGAAAGGGATATCCTCAGATCATCTGCTCGCAGGCAATGGAAGCGATGAAATGCTGGGGCTCATGATTGGCTATTTCCTGGGAAAAGGTAAGAAATTACTGACCTTATCTCCGGACTTCTCTATGTATGATTACTATGCATCCCTGCATGAGAGTGAGGTTGTGAAATTTCCATGTGCTGAAGACGGTTCCTTTATTGCGGCGGATTTTATAGAATTCGGTCGGGAGCACCATGTGGATATGGTATTGTTTTCCAATCCGAACAATCCAACCGGGCATTTTGTAAGCAATCGTGAGCTATGTAAAATCGTGGAGGCGTTTCCTCGCATTCCGATCATCATCGATGAGGCCTATGGGGAATTCGCAAGGGAGAGCATGCTGGAGTATCTGGATACCTATGGAAATCTGTATGTGACCAGAACGCTTTCAAAGGCCTTCGGCTTTGCAGGGGCACGGCTGGGCTTTCTGCTGAGTAATCCAGCCAATATCGCAGACCTGAAGCCGATGCTGGTTCCTTATAATATCAGCTCTCTGGCGCAAAAGGCCGGGGTGATCGTATTGCGTCATGCGGCAGAATATGAGCTGCTGGTGGAAGAGGTGCAGTTGGAGCGGGATATGCTGTATCATAAGCTGAAGCAGCTACAAAACGTTACCTTCTATCCAAGTCAGGCGAATTATCTGTATGGAAGAAGCAACTATAAGCAGGAGCTGTTGGAGGCAATGGAAAAAGAAGGCATCGTCATTCGTAATTATGAAGGAGCTGACAGCTTCCGCATCACGGTTGGCTCTCCGCGTGAAAATGCCATCGTGCTATCCGTTTTACAGGAATTTGACAGAAAGGCGGTTACGGTATGAAGATGGCTGCAGAGAGAACCGGCATTGGAGCAAGAACGGCCAGCCTTAGCCGGGACACGAAAGAAACGAGCATCAGCTGCACGATGAATCTGGATGGTACAGGAACCAGTGCTATCCAGACAGGCATCGGATTTTTCGATCACATGCTGACGCTGTTCTCCTTTCATTCCGGTATCGATCTTACGCTGCATGCAAACGGCGATTTACAGGTGTGCGATCACCACACGGTAGAGGACTGCGGTATTGCGATGGGAGCCTGTCTGAAAGAGGCTCTGCAGGATAAAAGAGGAATCGAGCGCTATGGCAGTATGCTTCTGCCGATGGATGAGGTGCTGGCACAGGTCGTGCTGGATATCAGTGGAAGAAGCTTTCTGGTGTATAATTGTGAGCTGAAGCGGGATACGATCGGTACATTCTCCTGTGAGATGGTCGAAGAATTCCTGCGTGCCTTTGCCTTTCAGGCCGGTATCACGCTACACGTGAACGTTTTATATGGAACCAATGATCATCACAAGGTGGAAGCGATTTTCAAGGCGCTGGGCCGTGCCGTAAAAACGGCGGTTTATGTGAGCGGCGATACGCTGCCGAGTACGAAAGGGAAGCTGTAAGATGATAGCGATACTTGATTATGGAATGGGAAATCTGCACAGTGTGGAAAATGCCCTGAAGCATATCGGCTGTACCTGCTGTGTAACGGATAAAAAGGAAGACATGCAGTGTGCGGATCAGTTGATTCTGCCCGGTGTCGGAGCGTTTGCGGACTGTATGAAGCACTTGCAGGAACGCGGTCTGATTGAGGCTTTACGGGAAGAGGTGCAAGAGAAGAAAAAACCGCTGCTTGGTATCTGTCTGGGGATGCAGGCATTGTTTGAAGACAGCGAGGAAAACGGCTATACCAAGGGACTTGGCTTTTTGAAGGGCAACATTGTGAAAATGACGGATACCGCAGAAAACAGGGTGCGCATTCCGCATATCGGCTGGAATCTTTTGGAACAGCGTCAGGAATCCAGTGTATTCCAACGGCTGAGTGAGCGTCCCTTTGTGTATTATGTGCATTCCTACTATGCACAGAATTATGCACAGGAGGATTTGCTGGCAGACAGCGGTTATGGAGACATGCGTATTCCAGGTCTTGTCCGTAAGGACAATGTGGTTGGCGCTCAGTTTCATCCTGAAAAAAGCGGAGAGGACGGACTGCAGATTCTGCGGTGGTTTAAGGAGGAGTTTGTATGATTATTTTACCTGCAATCGATATACTGGATCAACAGCCGGTGCGGCTGTATCAGGGGGATTATGAACAAAAGGAGTGTGTCGGAGAAAGCATTGAGGAGATTGCCAAAGCATTTGAACAGCAGGGTGCGGAATATGTGCATATGGTTGATCTCAACGGTGCAAAAGAGGGAAAGAAAATCAATCAGGACATCATCGTGAAGACGGCGCAAGGACTGCATATTCCGGTTGAGGTCGGCGGTGGCATCCGCAGCATGGAGGATGTCCGCTTCTATCTGGAGCATGGTATTGCACGTGTGATCCTGGGAACGGCAGCCATAGAAAATCCGGAGTTTTTGCGGGAGGCGCTTGCACAGTATAAAGAAAAAATCGCAGTTGGTATCGATTGTAAGAACGGTATGGTCTGCGGTCATGGCTGGCTGCAGGAAAGTGAGCTGCAATATATTGATTTTGCCATTCAGATGGAGGCCATGGGGGTAAAGACGATCATTGTGACAGATATTTCCAAGGATGGGACCATGGCTGGTCCAAACACGGAGATGCTGGCAGAGCTAAAGAAAACCGTATCGATCAATATCATAGCTTCCGGCGGTATCCGTGACATTACGCACATACAGGCACTGAAGCATCTGGACATCTACGGAGCGATTACAGGGAAGGCGATGTATGCCGAAACATTGTCTCTGCCGCAGGCAATCGCACTGTGCAGGGAATCCTGATGCATACGAAGCGAATCATCCCGTGTCTGGATGTAAAGGACGGCAAGGTCGTCAAGGGAATCAATTTTGTCGGATTGAAGGAGGTCGGCGATCCAGTCGATCTGGCAAGAGCCTATTATGAGCAGGGAGCCGATGAGCTGGTATTTCTGGATATTACAGCAACGCATGAACAGCGGGATACGATGGTTCAGGTTGTTGAGCGCGTAGCCAGAGAAATTTTCATCCCCTTTACGGTCGGCGGTGGCATCCGCAGTGTGGAGGACATACGAAACATGCTGCTGGCAGGTGCTGACAAGGTATCGCTGAACTCTGCGGCTGTCCGTAATAAGGAGCTGATCCGTGAGGGCGCAAAAATGTTCGGGAACCAGTGCATCGTATTGGCGGTGGATGGAAAGCGCCGTGCGGATGGCAGCGGCTGGAATGTATATGTTGCCGGCGGCCGTGAGGATACCGGTCTGGATTTACTGGAATGGGTACAGGAGGGTGTTCGTCTTGGCGCAGGGGAAATTCTGCTTACCAGTATGGATGCGGATGGTACCAAGCAGGGCTTCGATATTGAATTGTGCAAGGCCGTGCATGCGCTGGTCGATGTGCCGGTGATTGCATCGGGCGGCTGCGGTACGCTGGAGCATTTTGCTCAGGTATTTGAAGAGGATGCCAGTGATGCGGCGCTTGCGGCAAGCATGTTCCACTACAAAGAGGTGACGATTCCTCAGGTGAAGGAGTATCTAAAGGAGAAAGGAATTGCAGTACGTATATGATAACGGTGAATTTTGATAAAGGAAACGGACTCGTTCCGGTCATTGTGCAGGATGTGCATACCAAGGCTGTCCTCATGCTGGCATATATGAATGAAGAAAGTCTTCGCATGACGATGGATACCGGCCGTGCAACCTATTACAGCCGAAGCCGTCAGGAATTATGGATCAAAGGGGAAACAAGCGGTCATTACCAGTATGTGAAGGATATGCGCATCGACTGTGATGCGGATACGATTCTTCTTCTGGTGGAGCAGGTTGGTGCAGCCTGCCATACCGGACATACCAGCTGTTTTTACCGAAATATGGAGGGAGTGGAAGTATGAAGGAACTGGATGCATTATATGAGACAATCAAGGATCGCAAGGAAAACAAAGAGGAGGGAAGCTATACCACCTATTTGTTTGAAAAGGGTCTGGAGAAAATTCTGAAAAAGGTCGGAGAGGAATGTACCGAGGTAGTGATTGCCTCTTTGACACAGACGAAACAGGATCAGATCAATGAAATCAGTGATCTGCTGTATCATCTTACCGTACTGATGGTTGAAAAGGGAATTTCGATGGACGATGTCAATGCGGAGCTAACGCGTCGTGCACAAAAAACGCATAACCTGAAGGCGGAGCGAAAGCCGATTGAACATTTGTAAGCCGAGCAGTCGGCTTTTCTTTTTGCTTTGGTTCTGATCCACAAAGTGTCATATAGGGTATGACAGAGATGATATATGCTTGTAGCGGATGTGAGCTTACGAATGCCAAGAATGATGAACGTGATTGAAGAGCACTTCTGGTATACTATATACGAGGTGAATCATATGAAGACAAATCAAGATATTATGCAATCTGTGCTGTGCTATATCGAGGAGCATTTGGATGCATCGCTGACGCTGGATGCTATCGCTGCCTATACGGGATATTCCCCCTACCATCTGCATAAAATGTTTACAGCAATCTGCGGTATGCCGCTGCATGCCTATGTACGGCGCAGACAGGTATCCAAAGGGGCATCGCTTCTTGTACACAGCGATCTCAGTATTGCGGAAATCGCCTTTGCCTGCGGCTATCTTTCACAGCAGGCTTTCCATAAGGCCTTTTTGCAGCTGTACCGCACAACGCCGGATGCCTTTCGGAAAAAGAAGACCGCCTATGTGCTGCAGGAGCCGCTGCAGCTTCATCAGGAGCCGAATATAAATCACATGCACATGGATATGGAGATACAGCATTGGGGAGAAATACAGCTGGAGGGCTATCATGCGGATACCAGACAGGGCTTTCATGTGATAGGCAAATGTCACCGGAAATGCAACCGGTATCGGAAAGCATATCCGCAAAAGACATCTGTGGTGTATGGGATTCATGATTATACGGATGCCGATCTGGATGCTGAGCAGCCCTACTTTCAGTATTTTGCAGGTGTTGCAGTTGAACAGGTGCGCAAGCAGAAGCTGAAGCATATCATCCTGCCGGAGGGAACCTATCTTGTGTTTTCCTTCTTCGCTGATCCCAAGACCTCCATGGAACCGTTCGCACAGGATATTTACCAAAACTGGCTGCCCAAAAGCGCGTACCGGCTTCGAGCGGACTGCTGTATGGATATCGTGAAATACGGAGAGGAAACTGCACAGGGGGTTGCCGGTATCGAATACTGTATACCAATATTAAAATAAAGAAAGAGAAATGAAAACGCTGTCTGAGACTGCTGTCACAGAGCGTTTTTTTGTATTCCTACAGCATCGAAAAGCAGGATAACACGGCGTTATGTAGACATAAATATTTATAATTTCATTTTTTGGAAAAGGTATCGTATACTGACATAGCTGCCTTGCATTACGGCTGTAGGGCAAGCATACAGAAAATGAGAAAAGGAGAAATGTATGATTTTTATAAAAGAAAAGGGAAGGGGACTGCTGGTATGCTTTGGTATAGCAGCTGTTGCCCTGCTGCTGGGACAATGGGTTCCCATCATTGGAGGGCCGGTATTTGCAATTCTCATCGGAATGCTGCTGGCATTTCGCATAAAGGAAGTGAAAAGTCTGCAGGCCGGCATCACCTTCACATCAAAGAAAATTTTACAGTATGCAGTCATATTGCTTGGGTTTGGCTTAAATCTGTCTGTCATTGCCAAAACAGGACAGCAGTCACTTCCAATCATTCTGGCGACAATCACAACATCTCTCGTTATTGCGTTTGTTTTGAAGCGCGGACTTCACATGCCGACCAACATCTCCACACTGGTAGGTGTTGGCTCTTCCATTTGCGGAGGCTCTGCGATCGCGGCGACTGCCCCGGTCATTGCGGCAGATGACGAGGAGGTAGCTCAGGCGATTTCTGTTATATTTCTATTTAATATTCTGGCGGCTATGCTGTTTCCCTGGCTGGGAACGCTTCTGCATTTTCATGGCAGTGAGGGCTTCGGCGTATTTGCAGGAACTGCGGTAAACGACACCTCCTCTGTAACAGCAACCGCAGCAACCTGGGACAGCATGTTTCATTTGGGATCAGCAACGCTGGATAAGGCGGTTACAGTCAAGCTGACACGCACTCTTGCAATTATTCCAATCACCCTGTTTCTGGGCGTTCAAAGAATGCGAAAAGAGGAGCAGGAGGAGAAACGGGAGGGAAAAAAGGTTGCATGGAAACAGATATTTCCGGTATTTATTCTCTACTTCCTTATGGCCTCCGTCATAACGACGATCTCTACCAATGTATTTCATATATCCGCAGATATCTTCCTGCCTTTAAAGGAGTTGAGCAAATTCTTTATCATTATGGCAATGGGGGCAGTTGGCCTGCATACCGATATTGTAAAGCTGGTAAAAAACGGTGGGAAGCCTATCTTTATGGGGTTTTGCTGCTGGGTCGGTATCACGGTGGTATCCCTGCTCATGCAGAAGGTGCTGGGAATCTGGTGAGGGATTATGATGAGCT
The DNA here is from genome assembly GCF_024463855.1 of Clostridium sp. DFI.1.208. Lineage (NCBI taxonomy): Bacteria > Bacillati > Bacillota > Clostridia > Eubacteriales > Clostridiaceae > Clostridium > Clostridium sp. DFI.1.208. The sequence goes on from NZ_JANGCA010000027.1 coordinate 29,665, forward strand.
GTTGAACAGTCTTCCTCATCAGCTCATACAGGCAGCTTTGTTCATTTGAAAGGTAGGAAATTCATGTTCTTGCGGATAATACTGGAAAAATATGATATGATAAGTACAGCTATATGAGGAGGCCGTTGTATGAATTTGAAAATTGAAAACTGGAAGCTTTTGATTCTTTCCATTTTTTATATGATATTTTCTATCTTATCTTATACGATTGAAAAGGAAAAATTCCTGAATTTCTTCCAGATAGCAGGAATCGTGATTATTTTGGTAGGCTTGTTCCAGATTCTTGTTTATTTTTTTAAAAAGGAATATATGAAGCCAAATGAATTCAGCTTTTCCTTTGGTGTATTATATTGCATAGCAGGGCTGATCGTTGCCACAAAGCCATATCTGATCGTAGACAATTATCCCATTGTTATTTCCAGTCTTGTGGTTTTGGACGCGACACTGCGTTTGCAGTATTCTATGAATCTGTTTCGTTTGGAGGATGCGCAGTGGAAGATTCACCTGGCACTTGCCGTTGTCCCGCTGCTTATGGGAATGGTGCTGATCCTGGTATCCTTTGAGGAAAAGACACTGCATAATCTATTCAGCTTTCTGCTGATACTGGATGCGATTGCGAATTTCTATACGATTTTGTATTATCGCGGTGTTGCCAGACGCTATGGGCGCCACAGTGAACAAATTCTGGATATTTCCAATCAGGAAGCCGCTGCACATGAGGTGATTGACGGGAAAGATCATATGGTATGATAAGAAGCGGTGGAAGCATCGCTTTTTTTCAATGCGGAGATCGGACAAAGGAAAGCAGAGATTGACGAGATGGAAAGATTTACAGACGGTATACTGTACATAGGAGGTGCGAATAATGGAATGGATGGCTTGTTTACAGAAGACAATCAGATATATGGAGCAGCATCTGCTTGAGGATATTCATCCTGAGGATATCGCGGAGGCCGTGCATGTTTCTCCATTCTATCTGCAAAAGGGATTTTCGATTCTGACGGGCTACAGTCTGATGGAATATGTCCGTAACCGCAGATTGTATCTGGCTGCACTGGAGGCGGTTGACAGTGAGACGAAAATCATTGATCTGGCTTTCAAATACGGATATCAGACACCGGAAAGCTTTACCAAAGCTTTTTATCGCTTTCATGGGATTACACCGAATCGAATCCGTGCGCATGCGGAGCATATCTGTCCATTTTTGCCTCTGAATATCAGGATCACCATACAAGGAGGAATAGAAATGGATTATGTAATTGAGCACATGGACAGCTTTCAGGTAGTCGGATTGAAGAAGGAAGTACAGTATGAGCATGCATATCAGGAAATCCCGCAATTCTGGAAGGAATTTCAGGAGCAGTATTGTCATGGGCATACAGCCTGTATGCAGTCGATTCCGGATATCGGACGATTTGGTGTCTGTATTGACGATGAAGGAAAAGAGGGCTGCTTTCAGTGTATGATTGCCGGCACCTATCAGGGAATGGAGGTACCTGCTCAGATGCATGTCCTAACAATACCAGAGCTTACCTGGGCAAAATTCACCTGTGTTGGACCGCTGCCCGGTGCTTTGCAGGCCGTAAATACAAAGATTTTCGCTGAATGGCTGCCGGAAAATCAGGAATATGATATTGCGGCAAATTTGAATATCGAATGGTATACACTGGATGCAGATTGTGATGGTGCTGATTATAGAAGTGAGATATGGATTCCGGTGAAAAGGAAGATAGAGAAGGAATAGGCATATGTTTTTGTCTGCATAACGTATGAAATAAAAATGTCTGCAGAAGAAGCAGAGGATGCCGGTTTTTATTTGTAAAGAGGGTAGTATGCAGCTGAAAAAAGAAGAACGTGAGCTTTTGAGTCATAGGAATTCACTTCTTCTATTTTCGCTTTTTTATTTTTATCCGAATGTAAGAGCCAGTATGTCCTGTAGTTTTTTTGTTGTATATGTAAAACCACATGATAAAAATGAAGGAAAAGAGCTTCAGACTTTGATGCAGAAATCAGCTGCGGTGCCCTACAGGCTCCTTATGGTAGCATTTACTTCGTCAATCGACAATCCATACGTATAATCCAGTCTGAGCAGCGCTTTTCCATTTGGCAGGGGGGATAGCGTGCGTTTTGACAGAGAATAATCGATGGACAGCATACTGCGTGTTAGCTTCACTTCCTGCAGCTGTTCATGTATGGTGTTTAATGCAACAAAGGATGGCAAATCGGGGAAGTCGGATACAAAGCCTTCCGCAAAATCCTGCTGGATAACAACACGGATCCATACTGCGCTGCTCTGTTTCGCCAGCGTTTGAAATCTTGTATAGCCGATATATTCCATCAAGAGATTTGCAATTAAAAGATCGCAATGTGGCAGCTGTATCCGTTCATCCAGAAGATCCGCCTCTATGGGAATAAAAACCTCTTTCCATTCAGGATAGCACCGCTGGCATTCCTGCAGATATGCGGAGTTTATATCCACTCCATACACCGCTTGAAAGGCATGTGTCTTCAAATGCCGCAGGCCGTTTCCTCCTGCGACTTTCCAAAATCATAACCTGTTTTGCATCGCATAAAGCGAATTGTTCTTCCATAATGCTATCCAGTGTCTGCAGCTGCTGAACACTCTCTCGCTGTATATGTGCTTCCTATGTCTGTAGTTCGATATCGTTTCATGGATTGTTCATAAGTTATCTCCTCGTTTTGTATATTGTAAGTACATAATGCGAGAATACAAAAAAACAGAACGTGATGTTCTGTTAGTGAAACATATCCTTTTTCTTGAAAATAAGCGTTGCGATGATACAGCAGATAGCTGCAACTGCCGTTGGAAACCACCATTCCGGATAAGGCAATCCGCTGACATTCATACCATAGAAGCTGAAGATGATGTTCGGTATCGCCATGACGATTGTGATGACAGTCAGTATTTTCATTACGATATTCAGGTTATTGGAAATAACGGAAGCAAAGGCATCCATCGTTCCGGAAAGGATGTTGGAGTAAATGTTACACATCTCAATCGCCTGATGGATTTCAATCAGTACATCCTCCAGAATATCCTGATCCTCCTCATACAGCTTGATTAGCTTTCCGCGCATGATTTTATTTAAGGTAACCTCATCGGTTTTCAGTGAGGTGCTGAAATATACCAGCGATTTTTCCAGCCCCAGCATCTGAATCAGCTCCTTGTTTTTCATTGACTGATGAAGACGCTGCTCGGTGCGGGAGGAAATCCGGTCAATTTGACGTAGATATATCAGGAAGCGCTGGGAAATACGTAGCAGCAGCAACAACAGAAAACGGGTTTTCATATCGGTATTCATCCCCTTGATTCTGCCATTTGCCATATCCTCGATGCTGAGATTCTCATATAGGGAAATCGTAATCACATATCCCTTCATGATAACAACACCCAACGGCAGCGTGGTATACAGCAGGGTATTTTCATCCAGATTGTCATCTTCCTCCGCACTCGGGTAATCGACAATAACCAGGGTCTGGTTTTCATCATCGTCATAATCGATATGGGAGCTTTCCTCTTCATCCAGTGAGGATTTGATAAACTCCGGCAGCACACCGATTTTATTTGTCAGGAAATCAATATCTTCCTGTGTAGGCGCAACAGCGCTGATCCAGCATCCTGGTTCCGGCTGTTCCAGTTTTTTTGTGACAGTTCCATATGTCTTGTAAAATTCCAACATAAAAAAGACCTCCTTCTTACAGGAGGGATGTAGATACGCCTCCTGTATTATGATTTATACAACTTCGACATGGACTTTCGGGCTCAGGAGACATACAAACACCTTCTTTCTCAACTTAGCTATTATATCATAAAAATGGGATTGTGGGAGTGTGTGCGGGAAGGAAAAAACAGAAATTTGACAGAAATATGGTACAATAGGGATAAATGAGGAGATGGATAGGATATGAAGGTTCGATTTTATGATTCTGTACCGGATGCAAAGCTGAAATTTGCCGTGATTGCTGTCTGGTGCAGGAGTGGATGGCTGTTTGTTCGCCACAGGGAACGCGATACATGGGAGCTGCCCGGGGGACATCGGGAGGCCGGAGAAAGCATTGATGCCTGTGCGCAAAGAGAGCTGCTTGAGGAAACGGGAATTGCGGATGCCCGTATGGAGCGTGTCTGTGTGTATTCGGTTGAAGGCAAAACAAGGGTGAATGAAACAGGGGAGGAAAGCTTTGGCATGCTGTATCGGACAGAGGCTTGCGCTTTCAAAGAGCTGCTGGAGAGTGAGATTGCGGAGGTAAGGTGCATGACAGCATTACCAAAGGCTTGGACATATCCTGCAATTCAGCCGCTCCTTCTCCATATGGTGGTAAAAAGCTGTCTGCGCTATGAGATTTGCGATGGCTGTGAGCCTGAGCGCTCCCGTGCAATTTTGAAGGCACTTCCGGATTGGTTTGGACTTCCCGAGTCCTTGGAGGAGTATGTACAAGAAAGCAGGGATATGAAAACCATCCGCTGTTTCTTCAAGGAGGATATGGTCGGGTTTCTGTCACTCAAAAAGACCAGTCCGCAGGCGATGGAGGTTTATGTTATGGGCATTCTGCCGCAGCTGCATCGTATGGGAATCGGTACCCAGCTGATGCGTATGGCAGAGCAGGAGGCGAAACATGCGGCAATGCAGTATCTGCAGGTGAAAACGCTGTCTCCAAAGGTGCAGGATCCCAGTTATCTGAAAACCTATGCCTTTTATGAAAACTGTGGATTCTGTCCGCTGGAGGTTCTGCCGCTGTGGGATGAATGGAATCCGTGTCAGCTCATGGTGAAGTACATTGCAGAGAAGCACTAGCTTGCCGGATAGTATCTTTTAAAAAGAATCCAGTCGGGTCTGGAAGGAAGGTATAGCGGAGCATAACCAAAAAGCCAATAGATAAAGTAAAGAAGCCGCATTTCAAAGACCGCTTAAAAAGTAGAAGCGTTTTTAGGTTTTGAAAATCATATCTTATACGTGCTCACCATTATTCTATATCCACACAAACAAATGGATGAAATCAACACCATTGCCATATATTTAAAAAAATGGGAAGCTATTTTCATAGTTCTCCCATTTTTTGACATTTCCTATGTTGTTTGCAGCCTTGCATTTCACAGGCTTCTTTTTATCTGCACGCTGTTAATAATAAATCGATGCCTTAACTTCCTCTGCTTTTTTGCTTCCCTCCAGCTTTTCAATGATGGCGAAAGCAAAATCAATCACAGCGGCCGCACTCCTTCCGGTGATGATTGTTCCATCACTCACCACATACTGATTCACATACGTTCCGCCGAAATCCTCATTCATGCTTGTAAAGCAGGTGTACTTCTTGTCCTTGAGATAGCCCTGTCTTCCTAAAATCGTCGGAGCTGCACAGATAGCACTGACCAGCTTTCTTTGCTCCATGAATTCTTTCAATATGGAAAGCACACGGTCATCGGCTTCCAGCTTCTGATAGTGCGGTCCGCCCGGCAGAAACAGCATATCATAGTCTGCTGTATTCACATCCTTTATATCCGCCAGCTTATCGATTGTGATATCAAAGCGTCCTGTTGCCACTGTATGATCAAGCGCATAGACATCTATTCTGATGCCCGCTCTGCGAAGCAATGCAATCGTACCGACTGCCTCCAGTTCTTCAAAGCCATCCGTTAGTATACACATAACATTCATAATACAAGCCCTCCTTAACGACACCATTATATCACCTTTTTCCTGCTCACTTCTCTGTATTTCATTCTTTTTATAGAGGTATAAGAATATAGTATAACAGGAGTGTGAGGTTATGGATAAACTGATGCTGATGAATGATCAAATCAATGCGGTCGTATGGGGAAAGTACATGATCTTTTTTTTATTGTTTACAGGCTTCTGGCTTATGCTGCGTACCAGATTCCTTCCCTTTACCCATGCACGGCTGATTCTGCGCAAAACATTGGGCTCACTGGGAAAAAGCAGTAAGGGAGATGGGGTTACCCCCTTTCAGGCAGTAGCGACTGCACTGGCAGGGACACTGGGAGTCGGCAGTGTTGTGGGGGTCACGACGGCTTTGACGATGGGAGGACCGGGTGCACTGCTCTGGATGTGTATCAGTGCTATCTTCGGCATGATGACCAAATACGGAGAGGTCGTCCTTGCCATCCATTATCGCAGTAAGGAAAAAGACGGTACCTTTATCGGCGGACCGATGACGACACTGGAGAACGGCTGTCATATGGGCTTTCTCGGTATTGTATTTGCCGTGCTTTGCATATTTGCGTCCTTCGGCATTGGAAATGTCACACCGGCGAATACGATAGCACATACGATTACATCTTATATTTTCATTCCCTCCTGGATCATCGGACTCATCATGGCCGTTTTCATCGCCTGGATCATATTCGGAAAGGGAAATCTTATCATGCGGTTCAATGAGATTACGATTCCTGTGATTTCCATCCTGTATATCGGTGCCTGTCTGTATCTGATTTTGCTGCATGCCGATGCACTGCCGCATGCGCTGCGGCTTGTATGGGAGGATGCTATGCGTCCTATGGCCGGGGTTGGCGGTATCGGAGGCTTTGCCATCAGCCGAGCGATGCATTTCGGTATATCCAGAGGTGTATTTTCCAATGAAGCGGGGATGGGAAGCTCACCGATCTCCCATGCCTGTGTTTCTCATGCCAATGCAATCGAGCAGGGCTTCTGGGGAATCTTTGAGGTGTTCTTCGATACGATTGTCGTCTGTACGATTACCGGTCTGATGATTTTGACCAGTGGACTGCTCGACAGCGGGATGGAGGGTGTGGCATTGACGGTTGCCTGCTTCACCTCCGGCTTCGGTCCGCTCGGCGGCATAATTTTTTCCTGCTCCATCGTCGCCTTTGCGATTCCCTCCATTCTCGGCTGGTATTATTATGCACGGGAGTGTTTACGGTATCTGTTTAAGGGAAACCTAATGCTATATATCTATCAGGGGATTTTTCTGGTACTGCTGGTTTTTGGAGCACAGCTGCAGCTGACCTTTGTATGGGATGTTGCGGATACGCTGAACGGACTCATGGCGATACCCAACCTGATTTCTCTGGTAATTTTATGTCGAGTTGTGGTAAAATTAACGAAAGAGTATATGGAAGAACATGGGAGTGATTAGATGAAGGTTGTAATTGCCTGTGATTCTTACAAAGGCTGTATGACTTCAAGAGAGGTTGCCGGGCGTATTGAAATGGGAATTCGGCAGGTGGACGATGCTGTTATTACGACGTCCTATGTCATCGGTGACGGCGGGGAAGGGACCGTAGAGGCATTTCATGAGACCTGTCACGGAAGAAAACAGCCGGTAAGTACCACGGATGCTTATGGAAAGAAAATCATGAGTGAGTATACGATTATTGATAATGGGAAAACAGCAGTGATTGAGGTAGCAAATATCATAGGGCTCAATATGCATGAGCGTGACAAGCGTGCACCGTTTTTCGGCAGCAGCTTCGGTGTGGGCACGGTCCTGTTGGATGCGGCTGCACAGGGCTGCGAAAAAATCATTATCGGATTGGGTGGAAGTACCACCAATGATGGCGGTATGGGACTTTTGCAGGCGCTGGGGTGTCGTTTTTATGACAGCTCCCATAAATATCTTTCACCGCAGGCGATGAATCTGGACAAGGTTCGCTATATTGATTTTAATCGGCTGAACAAGCTGGAGGGAATCGAATTGATTGCGGCCTGTGATGTGAAGAATCATCTGCTGGGAGAAAACGGGGCAACCTATGTATTTGGAAAACAAAAGGGCTTCTTCCCGAATCAGATTCGTAAAATTGATTTGGGAATGGAGAATTTCCGCAATCAGGTGCGGCGGTATCTGCATGTGGATATCGATTCCTTTGAAGGTGGGGGAGCGGCAGGAGGAATCGGTGCTGTACTCATTGGGATTCTGCATGCGACTATGATTCCCGGGATTGAGCTGTTGCTGTCCTTCAGTGATATGGAGGAGCAGGTAAAGGATTGTGATCTTGTGATTACCGGAGAAGGACAAAGTGATCGGCAGACGATGTTTGGGAAGGTGCCGGTGGGAATTTTGAAGGTTGCCAACCGCTATGAGAAACCATGTATCTGTATCAGCGGCGCCTTGGGAATCGGATATCAGGAGCTCTATGATCTTGGATTTATCGGGATATACAGTATTGCAGATCGTGCAATGACGTTCCAGCAGGCATTGGATCATGCTCCGGAAAAGCTGACTGCCACGACCTATGGGATTATGAAGACAGTCATGTATTATATGAATCGCATAAACGGGAACAGAGGATGATCTGTTCTTTTTTTGTTCTTCGAGCAGCGAATCCAGTCAGGATTTGCAGGCATCGTATGTGCCCGACAGTATCCTGTGATTTCGTATGATATTTTTTGTTGGTTGGGGACTTTTTTACGAAGTATGAGAAGATTTTTAATTTTCTATTTACAAATGGCAATCTATCACATATAATACATATGAACAGATGTTCATATGTTAAAGGAATGAGGGATTGCGAATGACAAAGGAAGCAATGGAATGTGAAGTAACTGAGGTGCATGCGGATACCGTGGCAAGAGTAAAGGATACACTGCTGACGCAGGAACAGTTTCAACATCTGGGGACCCTGTTTAAAATGTTCTCGGACCCGACTAGACTGAAAATACTGAGTGCGTTGTTTCAGGAAGAATTATGTGTATGTGATTTGTCGGAGCTGCTGGAAATGACACACTCCGCGGTTTCCCATCAGCTGAGTGTTCTTCGGCAGAATCGCCTGATAAAATACCGCAGAAGCGGGAAGAATATCTATTATTCTCTGGATGATCAGCATATTCAGCTCATATTTGATGCAGGCTTATCACATATCATGGAGGACTGATATGAAAAGGTTGTGGTTCAGGATGGCACAGCGTATGGCCTCTGGAGCCTTGTTTCCGTGTAGGATCGTGTCGCAGTTTCGCAGGCCGGAAGGCTTTGGCGGACGCCTAGCGACGCGAATCATGAATTTCATGAATCGTGCACAGTATAAGCAGGTCCTAAAAGAGCTGCCGCTGCAGGGGCGTATTCTGGATATTGGATTTGGAAACGGGAAAATGCTGCAGCGCGTGTTGAATAAGGGCTGTCGCAGTGTTTATGGGACGGAAATCAGTGATAGCTGTATGACAGCGGTGGAAGGGAAGCTGCTGCCCAGCCTGCAGAAGGGATATCTGAAGCTTGCTATGGGCCGTGCAGAGTCTTTGCCATATGCAGATGCCTATATGGATACGGTATACAGCATCAATACGATTTATTTCTGGAAAACACTGGATATGGGCTTACATGAGATAGCGCGTATACTCAGGCCGGGAGGGACACTGCTATTGGCCTTCTATGAACCATCTTTTATGTCGCGCCTTCCCTTAAATGAATACGGCTTTCAGCTGTACGAGCCAATGGATGTGAAGGCGGCATTGAAGCGGAACGGATATACGTCTATTGAGATTCATGTGGTGAAAAAGAAAAAATCCTATTGTATTCGTGCAAAGCGCGGGGATGCGCGGGAACGTGGAAAATAAAGCCGCTGTACGATTTGATGCAGAGCAAGCAATAACGCAAGTAATTATAAGGTAAGGAGGCAGCATATGGAACGAATGTATATATTGGATGAGCTTGATTGTGCAAACTGTGCAATGAAGATTGAAAAGCATGTAAGTAAAATCAAGGGTGTAAAGGAATGCTCCGTGGATTTTGTAAGCAAGCGAATGCTTGTAGATATGGAGCATGAGGGAATAGAGGCTGCGATCAGAGAAACTGTACAGGCGGTTGAGCCGGATGTAATTATGCGCCGCAGGGATGCTAAAAAAGCAAAAGAGGCAAAGCAGGAGGAAGGACGAAAATCCGATCATCTCCATGAGGTACATGAGCACGCGCATACACAGGGGGGCTGTGATTGTGGGGAAGTGCATGCTCATGACCATGAGGGCTGCGGCTGTGCACACACGGCTGCACATGCACACCACGATCACTGCGGCTGCATGGAAGGACCTATGCAGGAAGACGGCGTGCAGAAGCACGGTGGCCATCACCATCATGAAGACTGCGCCTGCGGGCATGACCACGCTCATGAAGCACATGAGGATCGTGAAATTCAGGGCGCAATCAAGCTGTATGTTAAAAATCTCGATTGTGCAAACTGTGCCAATAAAATCGAAGCGTATGTTCGCAAAATGGAGAATATAAGGGATGCCAGCATGAACTTCTCACAGGGGGTTCTATTTGTAGAGCTGCAGGATGCAGCCCGCAGTGAGGAAACCATCGAAGCGATTATGGCGGTTATACCGACGCTGGAGGATGGTGTGACAGTTGAAATGGAGAAATCTACAGAAGAGGAAAAGCCCGCCCGCATGTTTTCCTTTCAGGAGAATGCACGCTTGTATCTGGGAATACTTCTGTTTGCAGCTGCTATTGTATTTGAAGCGCAGGACTGGTCTGTATGGCTGTTTCTGGCTGCCTATTTGATGGCCGGTGGCAAGGTAGTTTATGTTGCTCTGCGCAATATATGCAAGGGAGAGGTTTTTGATGAAAACTTCCTGATGAGTGTTGCGACAATCGGAGCACTGGCTACTGGCTCCTATAAGGAAGCGGTTGCTGTTATGATCTTTTATGAAATCGGAGAAATGTTTCAGTCCTATGCAGTGAATCGTTCCAGAAAATCAATTTCCTCTTTAATGAATATCCGTGCGGATTATGCCAATTTGTTGAAGGACGGAAAAGAGGTAAGGGTATCACCGGAAGCGGTTGGACTTCATGATATGATTGTGATTAAGCCGGGAGAGCGTGTGCCGCTGGACGGTGTAATTGTGGAGGGAAGCAGTTCTCTTGATACCTCTGCATTGACCGGAGAATCCCTGCCAAGGGATGTCGAACAGCAGGATGAGGTACTTGCAGGAGTTGTCAATCTGAGTGGTGTGCTGAAGGTAGAGGTCAGCAAGGAGTATGGGGAATCTACCGTGTCCCGTATTCTGGAGCTGGTCGAGAATGCAAGCAGTAAAAAGGCGCCGATGGAAAAATTTATCACCCGTTTTGCGAAGGTGTATACGCCAACGGTTGTATTTCTGGCCATCGCACTGGCCGTGCTGCCAATGCTGTTTGTCCCGGATGCCGTCTTTTCCGAATGGCTGTATCGGGCATTGACCTTCCTTGTTGTGTCCTGTCCGTGTGCACTGGTAATCAGTGTACCGCTGGGAATGTTTGCAGGAATCGGAGCAGCCAGTAAATCCGGTATTCTGATCAAGGGCGGTAACTATCTGGAGGCATTAAAGGATATAGACACCGTTGTGTTTGATAAAACCGGTACTCTGACAAAGGGAGTCTTTACCGTAACACAAATACATGCTGCTGCACGCAGTGAGGAAGAGCTGCTGGAAATGGCTGCCTATGCAGAGAATTACTCAACGCATCCAATCGCACTTTCCATTCGCAAGGCGTATGCAAAGCCAATCGATGCGGAAAGATTGAGCCGATATGAAGAGGTTGCCGGAAATGGAATCCATGTACAGCTGGATCAGCACGAGCTGCTGGTGGGAAATTATAAGCTGATGCAGGCAAATGCTATTCCTTATGAGGAAAGTGAAGCACTGGGTACTATTGTGCATATCGCGATGGATGGTGCGTATGAGGGCTATATCGTTATTGATGATGAAATTAAGGAAACAAGTAAGGAGGCTATTGCTTCACTGAAACGCAGTGGTGTTAAGAAGTGCGTTATGCTGAGTGGTGACCGCTATAAGGTAGGAGAGCATGTTGCAGCTGTTCTGGGATTAGATGAGGTTCACATGCAGCTGCTTCCCGCAGATAAGGTGGAAAAGGTCGAGGAGCTTTTGAAGCAGGAGAGTGAGCATGGCAAGCTGGCCTTTGTCGGTGATGGTATCAATGATGCGCCGGTACTGGCAAGAGCGGATATCGGTGTCGCAATGGGGGGCATCGGAAGTGATGCAGCAATCGAGGCGGCAGATGTCGTATTGATGAAGGATGATCCCTCTGCACTGAGTGCGGCAATTCATATCGCAAGAAAAACCATGCAGATATTATGGCAGAATATTGTATTCTCTTTGGGAATTAAGGCTATTATCCTAATCCTGACAGCATTTGGTATGGCGAATATGTGGATGGGTGTCTTTGCGGATGTCGGTGTGACTCTGATTGCCATTCTGAATTCCATGCGGGCTTTGAAGATACGATAATTTAGATGTATTGCATTTCTACACAGGAAGGGTAGCTTTTAAAAACGGGAGCTGCTCTTCTTTTCTTCAGGAAACACGGCATTTTCTGCTTATCGCTCAGCTAATTCGCTGCCAGGAAGTGTTGCTATGTCTGCAGGTGTTTGTTTGTAGTTGAATAATTTAAGGGAAATGGGTATAATAGGGAATATTCCGGAAGGATGAGGTGATATTATGAAAAAATTTATACTGTCTATGTTCTGTTGTATGCTTCTGCTTACCGGCTGCAGTGACAAGGAGCAGGAAAAGGGAAAGGTTCAACAGATTGGAATCGAGGATGCTTTTTCCAAGATGGATAAAAAAGAGACGTTTCTGCTTATGATTACAAGAGATAAATGCTATTACTGCCAGCTGATGCACAAGATGCTGGAGGATACGATAGAAGATCATCCTACGATCATCTATAATGTAAAAATGGATGATTCCACAACTGAAAATCTGTATGCGGATAACGACCTGTTGAAAACCAGACTGAAAAAGCCAGGCACTACACCGCATGTTTATTATATTAAGGATGGGGTGGTCAAGGATGACATCACCGGCTTCGACGAAGAAAATCCGCTGGAATTCTGGGACTGGGTGAAAGAGCATAACATTGAAACTCTGAAATAAAAGCAGGAGAATGATAAGGTAAGGTTACGCGCTGTAAGGTAGTATAGAAGCAATAGGAGAATAAGGAATCAGTTTCATTGATTTAACAAAATGAAATTGATTCCTTTTGCTGCTCATAAGTATGATTCTAATCCTTTTTTGAGTATCATCAGAAACAGTGTATTCTCTTATTTTATGACGCTGGCATGTTTTTTATGACAGTGGAATGATGCAAAATGAAAAAACTTATGAAAATCTTTTAAAAGGATTGATAATTTTTTTCATAACCGCTATAATAGTAAAGTGAGTGGAAGGCTTTTTACGAAAGTTGAAGAAAGTGATGTGTTGATATGAAGACGTGGCAGGAGGTTTATGCAAACGCAAAAACTCTGTGCGCAAAATGCAGATGCTGTCCGGTATGCAATGGATTGGCATGTCGGGGCGAAACACCCGGTCCCGGAGGAAAGGGCAGTGGGAGTGCATTTGTAAGAAATGCTGAAATGCTGAAAAAGGTATTCATTACCATGGATACAATCAGTGACAATACGGAAATCGATACGGCTTCCGAATTTTTTGGACATAAGGTATCCTTGCCGGTTTATGCGGCACCGATTAGCGGGATATTGCAGAATTATGGAGCAGAGCTGGATGATATGAGCTATACCAGAGCACTTGTGGAAGGCTGTCGGCGTGCGGGAACATTGGCCTTTACCGGAGATGGTATGCATGATGAAATGTTCAAAGGTCCGATGTCTGTCGTTCAGCAGCATGACGGCTGTGGTGTACCAACGATCAAGCCGTGGAGCAGGGAGCATATGGCCTGGCGAATCGAACTGGCAAAAGAAGGACATGCGTTGGCGATTGCCAGTGATATTGATGCCAGCGGTTTGACAAATTTGAGAACAAGCATTACACCAGTCGGATTCAAAAATGTTGAGGAGCTAAAGGAAATTACGGAAATCTGTGGAGAGGTTCCTTTTATTCTAAAAGGGATACTCAGCGTGAAGGGTGCCCGCAAGGCGCTGGAAGCAGGAGCATCCGGTATTATTGTAAGCAATCATGGCGGCCGTGTTCTGGATGACTGTCTGTCCGGTATTGAGGTACTGGAGGACATCGTGAAGGTAGTAGACGGGCGTATGAAAATTTTTGTGGATGGCGCATTCCGCACAGGAAATGACGTTTTCAAAGCACTTGCACTGGGGGCAGACGGCGTACTGATTGGCAGGCCGGTTTCCCAGGCGGTTATTGGAGATGGCAGTGACGGTCTTGTGACCTATTTGGAAAAAATCAGACTGGAGTTAAAAGAGGCGATGGCAATGGCTGGTTGTAAGACGATTCAGGATATAACCAGAGATTGCGTCAGCGTAAAATTCTAAAGGAGGAGATGATCATTATGAATTCTTTTGAGAACAATGCATTTTTCTGGCAGAAGCTGGATACTTTGTTTTTATCGAGCAAGCTCGTAATCGACAGACCCAGAAATACCTGTCATTACAAATACAGCAACCTGGTATATCCGGTAGATTACGGATACCTGAATGACACCACAGGCTCTGATCAGGCACCGATCGATGTGTTCAGAGGCAGTGAAAAAAGCAATCTCGTACAGTCCGTTGTAATCAGTGCAGATATTTTGAAAAAGGACTGCGAGGTCAAATTGCTGGTTGGCTGTACAGAGGAAGACGAAAATGATATTCTGGAATTTCTGAATCAGACAGAATTTCAGAAGGCGGTTTTGATCCGTCGCGGAAATGAAGTTCCGGAATGGGCACAGAACGATTAGGCTGAAGAAATTCAGCTTTTTTTGTGCAACAGCGGCTTTGCGTTACCTGTCAATATAGAAAAGGATCCTTTTTTGTATGTGGATAGAGCCTCCCTGCGGCTTCTTGTATGGTATGTAGGACAGGCTATTTTTGGTTTGACACCTTGCAGGAAGCCTTTTTGTATGCGATAGAGCTTCCCTGAGATACTCATAAGTTATATAGGACAGACTGTTTTTTTGAATCGTACCATGCATGAATTCCTCTTTTTTTCCATACAGTAGAAAAGGAGGTCTTTGCATGAAAAAACGATTGCTTATAGGAATACTGCTATGTCTGCTGTGTGGCTGCAGAGAGAACAACGGAACCTTTGCCCAAGGGGATAAAAATCTTTCCAGCGTATTTTCGGATATCAATGAACAGATTGCTGATGGAGCTTTTTCGATTGCGTTGTTAAAGGATAACGCGCTGAGTGAGCGGGAAGTGGAGACGCTCTATCATCTGGATATGACGAAAATAGATGGATGTATGGTGAAAACCGCTGCTGTACAGGCACAGCTTGGAGAAATCGCATTGTTTAAGGTGAAGAAGGAGAATGAGGGGGAAGTGAAGAAGGCGATCAAAAGCCGTAAGGAAGCATTGAAAAAACAATGGGGCGCTTATGTCCCGGAGGCGGCAGATTTGCTGTATCAGGCGAAAGAGGGCAGAATTGGACAGTATTATTACTTTGTTCTTGGTTCAGACAGTGAAAAGGTGGTAAACTATATGCAGAAGATGGATGCATAATGCATGTATTTATGGTATAGTAGAGCAGTTAATGAAGCAAGGCAGGTGAAGGTATGAAGTGGATCATGGATCTGTATCGGGAATTTACATCCTTTGAAGGGAGTCTCTTCAAATACTCCCTGTCTTTTTCTCTGCTGCTGGCACTAGCTCCCAGTCTGCTGCTGATTGCGATGCTGTTTCGCTTTGCGTATCTGCCGATGGATATCATTATGAAATTTTTGATCAGCTTTATGCCGGATATGAGTATGGACGGTCTGGATCAAGTATTTCAGTTCTTTGCAAATCAGAACTACAACATTACCTCCTTTATCGTGACGATGTGTGTTTCCTTTTATCTGGCAAGCAGAAGTATTTTCTCCTTTCTGCTGATCAGTGCCTCTCATGAGAGTGTTGAGGTGCCCAAGTGGTCGATTCGCATTAAGTCAGTGGTGCTGTTTGTATCCCTTGTTCTGCTGCTGGTCTTATCCATATTCATAGCGACAAGGCTGAATGAGTTTTTGCCAATCGTATCTGCGGTTATCATGCTGCTGCTGTTCACCATGATGTATCGGGCATTGAGCTTTCGGAAGCGCAACTGGTCCTTCGGCATCATCGGTGCGATGTTTTCGACCATCTGTATCCTGGGTCTGGCTGCTTTATTTGTAACGATTGTCAGTCATTTTACATCCTATAAGGATGTTTACGGCCCTCTTGCATCTCTGGTTACTCTGCTGCTGGCCATTTATCTGATATCCTGCATCATTTATCTGGGATTCTGTCTGAATCTGATTTGTGAGGAGGATTATGGCAGAGAGGAAGCACTACCGTTAAAGAATGAGAGATTTTTCATATTATGCAGTGAGCTGACGAAGAGAATACGCAGCCGTTTTTAGAAGAAGAAAGAGGAAGAATTTTATGAAAGTAACAATAAAGAAAACAGGAATCAACGGGGAAGGAATCGGTTATATTGATCGTATGCCTGTATTTGTACCGCAGGCGCTGATTGGGGAGGAAGTGGAAATCCGCATAGTGGATAAACAAAAGCGCTATGCGACAGCGGAGCTATTGCGGGTGGTTAAAAGCAGTAAGAACCGCATCCGTCCGAAATGTTTTATTCAGAATACCTGCGGTGCCTGCCCACTGATGATTGCCCGTTATCCGGCACAGCTGGAATACAAGCAGGATCTATTGAAGCAGTCTCTGATAAAATATGCGCAAATCGATCCCAGAAAGGTTGCCCGTGTAAAGGCGAGTGAGGATGTGTTCGGTTACCGGAATCAATTTAAGCTGCCCTGTGCCATGGAGGAAGGACGTCTGGTCAGCGGCTTGTTTATGCCGAATTCCAATTACTTTATCGATGTAAAGAAATGCTGGATACATGAGGATGGTCTGGAACGGATCCGTATGGATATTATGCGTGTGTTGAATACACATGGCTGTGAATCCTATAATCCGCATGATAAAAAAGGAATCCGTAATCTGGTCGTTCGAGGCTTTGACAATCGCTATCAGTGCACGCTTGTTACAGGAAATGATGAGCTTGATGAACGCCTGATTTCTGATTTGATGCGGATAAAAGGGCTTACGAGTCTGTGGCAGAGCATACATACCATTAAAAAGACACCGGAGGTGTTTGGAAATAAAATGATACATCTGGCAGGAGAAACCAGTCTGGCAATGGAGCTGGACGGCTTAAAGCTACGAATTTCACCACGGTCATTCTTTCAGCTGAACAGCAAACAGGCGGTACAGCTGTATCGAACGATTGCATCCATGGTGAAGGAGGATAATGAGCTGATTGTCGAGGCCTACAGTGGAATCGGTGCAATTTCCTTGTATCTGAAGGATAAGGCGAAGGAAATTATCGGAATTGAAAGCATTAAGGATGCGGTCGTAAATGCCAATCAAAATGCGGCGCTGAATGGCTGTGAGCATGTTTCCTTTCTGTGTGACGATGCGGCGAATAAGCTGACCTATCTGTCAAAGAAGCGCAGTATTGATGTGCTGGTTGTGGATCCACCAAGAAGCGGTTTGGACGATGCTATGCTGGATTGCATTCTGCGAAGTAAAATTAAAAGCATCATTTATGTTTCCTGCAATCCGGCAACGCTTGGAAAGAATCTGGCTGTGCTAAGTTCACGTTATAACGTGGACAGGATTCAGCCGATCGATATGTTTCCTCATACTCCACATACAGAAGCAATCGCATTGTTATGTAGAAAATAATTGAAAGATTTAGAGTGAGGTCATGCTATCTATATGGCCTCTTCCTTTATTTTTATACAAAATCAGGGGCAAGCTGATATACTATAAAAATTGTGAATGAAACGGTGATGATTCATATTGAATTCATTTGTCATGCGAACAGAAATAGATGCACTGACAGGTGATGGAGTTTATTTAGAAAGAGAAAGTATTTGAAATGCAAAAAAATAAGGATATAAGCTGGTATCCATCTTATGTAAGAGTGCAACCCACGGAAATAGATAAAAACAAGATAAAATCGAGTATAATAAAGACACTGGAACGTATGATGGATGAGTCATATGGCAATGTATACAAAGAGTGGAAGCAAGTATGATAAAACTGTACATTGCTGTTTTTGGTTTATATAATCCATTTTGCAAATTATCTGATGCTCAGCCTGATGCAAGCAGAGGTAAGCTACATGATATGGAATAGACAAAGCCATCTCTTAGAATTCTCGAATACATAAGGCAGTATGCGTCTGGCGTTGTTCACCATGGGGACAAATATAGCGGACAGATGAATCCTATACATGCAGCCTTACCTATTCCATCTAACAATTTGTAAAGTATACGGCTTTCGCTTCTGTTTTACAGCACTTTACCTCAAAGAGAGTTCCTCTTTTCAACAATCTATAGTATAATACCTATAATTGAATGTTGAGAGGGGGGCGCATATGTATTCCCTGGGAAAAAAGCAGAAAATGCATGCAAAGCTGACCATTGGTATTCTGTTTCTCATGATTGTAACGATGACCGGGTTGAGTTCACTTATGATTCGACAGAGCAAATCGCTGATAATGAATGAAACACAGCGTTATCTTTCTGAATTATCAAAACAGACCTCAATCAGAGTAGATCAAAACATCACAAAAAATATTGCACAGCTGCGAGAGGTCAGCGCAAATCTGTCAGAGCTTGCCACATCCGATGCGATCGGGCAGACTATTATAGACAGTGTTCTAAAGGAAAATGACTTCTCCTGGATCGGCTATGTGGATATGGAAGGTCTTTTACATGTTAAAAATCATAAAACAGTCCCCGTCGGAAAGCTTGCGGTTGTGCTGGATGCACTTCATGAACAAAAAAGCGGAGTGAGTAAGCAGCTGGAAACACTGTACGGGGAAACGGGAATCCTGTACGCTGTCCCCTTCCCGGTAAAGGGCCATATGGAGGGTGCAATGGTTGCCTGGAGCAACACGGATAAACTGCAGCTGCTTTCAGATACCGATACCTTCAACGGCGTTGGCTTCAGCTACATAATTTCGCAGGACGGCGATTTTATTATGCATTCCAGTAATCCATATGCTGTGTTTCAGGAAAATGGGTTTTATGAGAGTATCCAGGATGTGGCAGATATCAACAGCGGAAGCTCACTTTCCAAAATGAAGACAGATATCCATTCCAGAAAAAGCGGAACCATGCATTATACGGTGCATCCGGATGTTCGGGGAGAATCGGAGGAGCGGACTTTGTACTATACACCGCTGCAGGAGGGAAACTGGTATCTGTTGTCAATTGCGCCAAGCATGATCTATGCGGAAAATATACAGGATTACACGAATTTCTCCGTTATGATCAATGTATTTATCTTTCTGGTCTTCGGCATCCTTATTCTCTATATCCTATTTTCCAATAATAAATTCAATAAGGAAATCTACCGAGTCGCCTATGTGGATCCGGTAACGAAAGGCTTTACTGCACCGCGGTTTGAAAAGCAGCTGCAGGAAATTCTGAATGATTTTCAGCCCTTTGCCTTCGTATCCATGGATATTCGTAAATTTAAGCTGATCAATGATTCCTTTGGCAGTCGGGACGGAGACCGGGTATTACGGTATGTGCATGTATGCTTGCAGTCCTTTTTGAAGGAGCGTGAATTTCTCGCCAGAATCTCATCAGATACATATAATCTGGTATTGTTGACGACGGATACGGCAGAGATACGCAATCGTCTGGAAGCGATGACGGACAAGGTGAATTCCTATAACCAGAGTAAGGAACAGACCTATTATCTGCCATTGGATTGCGGCATCTATATTGTGACGGACAGCAGGATTGATATTGTCAATATACGCAATCGTGCGAACACTGCCAGAAAAAACAACAAGGATCTGATCGGACGGCATATGTGCTCCTGTGTGTTCTATGATGATCTTGACCGCGTGCAGATGCTGAAAGAAAAGAAAATGGAAAATTCCATGCAGCAGGCTCTTGAGAATGGGGAATTTATCGTATATCTGCAGCCGAAAATCAATCTTGAGAAGAGTGAAATTGTCGGTGCAGAGGCACTGGTTCGCTGGAATTCACAGGATGGCCTGATTTCACCTGGAGAATTTATTCCATTCTTTGAGAAGAACGGCTTCATTGTCAAGCTGGATCTGTATGTGTTTGATTGTGTTTGCCGTCTTTTACAGGATTGGGAAAGACGGGGAATTGCTCCGATACCGATTTCTGTAAATCTTTCAAGAAATCATCTTTTGGATCCGCAGTTTTTAAAGAGGTATGAGGCGATTCAGAAGAAATATGGCATTGCTTCGTGTCTGCTGGAATTTGAGCTTACGGAAACAGTAGTCTTTGAAAATCTGGAGCTGTTGAAAAATGTTATTGAACAGATTCATGCGGCAGGCTTTCAGTGCTCGATGGATGATTTTGGAAGCGGCTATTCCTCCCTGAATGTATTAAAGGAAATACCGGTAGATATATTGAAGCTGGATGGTGCATTCTTTGATAAGGAAGGTGATCCAAGAGGAAATGATGTTGTGGAAACCGCTATTGAGCTTGCAAGAAAACTAGGGATGAAGACCGTTGCTGAGGGTGTGGAAACCTTTACGCAGGTAGAGTTTTTGCGGAATGCAGATTGTGATATGGTACAGGGGTATGTATTCTCCAAACCACTGTCGATTGAGAATTTTGAAATTCTGGCGTTTTCAGCGAAAAGAACAACGGCGGAAGAGAAATCTGAATCAGGCAAGGCGGGGCAAGATTCAAACGGATAAATAAAGCAGCTGCATCAAACAGCAAGGCTATCCTTCTGAAAACCGGCTTTTGCGTCATATGGACGTAAGCATCACACATAAAAACTAAGGCTATGAAAAGATGGAATCGATAAAGACCTGCGCATGAATCATGGGTGCAAGAACAGGCACAAGAGGAATATGAGGCAATGCAGCTTCTCACAGTTGATTCCTCTTTTTCTTTAGCCTGTTTTCAGAGTTCAATTCACGTGTATAGGATATGTGCTTTGTACACAAGGATTTTCTTTCAATATATTCGTTTGATTTAGGGAAGACTTACCGATCACGTGTATAGGATATGTACTTTGTACGCAAGGATTTTCCTTTAATATATCCGTTTGATTTAGGGAAGAATTACTGATCACGTGTATAGGATATGTACTTTGTACGCAAGGATTTTCCTTTAATATATCCGTTTGATTTAGGGAAGACTTACTGATCACGTGTATAGGTTATGTGCTTTGTACGCAAGGATTTTCTTTCAATATATCCGTATAGTATCGCGAAGACTTACATAATGTCTTGTTTCAAGCACAGATAAACAGGAGCGTAACGCACTGCTTGCCTGTGTACCCTTGTTCTGGGGAAACCGGAGTCTGTGATTGAGCAGCATATCAGGATAAGAAAACCATGTCCTGTTCTTACAATCCTTCGAGCAGGGTATATGATATTTTATATAAAGGAAAGGAAGCGCAGCAGAAAAAGCACTGCGCGGATTAGACAATGACAAAATTGGATATAACAAATACAGGCCGATGGATACATCGCAATGCCAGAGGATTGGAGCTGGCAAAATGGCGTTTTTATTTTGAGGGCGGTGATGCAGAGTCTGTGATTGACGAATTACAATATTATCAAAATATAGATGGCGGATTCGGTCATGCTTTGGAGGCAGACTGCTGGAATCCTGCCTCTGCCCCATCCCAGATGTTTTATGCGATACATATTCTTCATGAGCTTGCATATCAGGATACTACACATCCGGTGATACAGAATATGCTGCGCTATCTAGAGAGCGGTAAGGATATGGTGGATGGCTTCTGGGTTAGCATCCTGCCCTCCAATAACCAGTATCCACATGCTCCATGGTGGACGAAGACAGATAGAAAAACGTTTGATGTCTATATGCCGAATGCAGATATATGCTGGTTCATTTTAAAATTTGCACAAAAAGACAGTCCGCTGTATGACAGAGCAGTATCGATGGTACAGCGTATGCTGAATTTGTTCCTTTCACAGAACGAGGTTGAACCGCATTCTCTGGAGTCTATGATGTTTCTACTGCGTGAGCTGCAGAAAACAGACAGCTCTTGTGGACAGCTGGAAGACGCTGCCACTGCGCATGGAATCCAGCTGATGCGGGGATTGATTGAAGTAAACCCTGATACTTGGACTGCATACTGCATTACCCCGTCTTTTTTCATACACGACCGTCTTCATCCCCTATATCCGGAATACAGAGAGCTTCTGAAGCTGGAAGTCCAGCGGCTTATGGAAACCAGAGATGCCGACGGATGCTGGGATATCAATTGGGTATGGCAGGAGTATGAGAGCGCATATCGCCTGAGTGCAAACTGGTGGAAGAGCAGTGTTACCATGCAGAAGCTGATGCTGTATGAGACATTTGCAGAAGAAACAGGCAACGCTGTATGTTGATGGTCTTTCTTTTCTGCAAGGCAGATTGAAAGCAATCACGTAACGATAGGATAGCATAGCTGCCCCCTTATAAGGAGGAAAGATATGCTTCCTTTTTTTCGATGAAACAGGTATTGTATAGTTGTTTTTATATAATATCGTTTAGGGAAAATAGTCAAAATGATAAAATAAAAAGAATCGGTTCTTTCAGCTTCCTGCGCATGTCTTGGGAAAGGGGAACGGATTTCTCTAAAAAGCTTTTTATTTCAGGGGATTTGTACTAGAATAAAGGAAGAACATAAGAGGAGGGTATTATGAAAGAAACGATCAACTTGAAGGATTTTCTGGATTTTACATATCTGAGTAATCTGTCCTTTGCGCCGGATGAGGAGCATGGTGTTTTTGTCGGCAGCAAATGTGTGGAGAAGGATAACAGCTATCAGATGATGCTGTATCTGACGGATGGCGATACCGTGCGGCAGCTGACCAGCCATGGACAGGAACAGCTGTATCTATGGGATGATAATGAGACTGTTCTGTTCGCCAATATGCGGGATGAGGAGGATCGCAAGGCTGTTGAAAACGGAGAGGAGAGAACCTGCTTCTATCGCATCAGCATTCATGGGGGAGAGGCTGTAAAGGCATTTACCATACCGTTGCAGGTGACTTCCATCAGAAAGGCAGCAGATGGAGAATATATATTCTGTGCGGATTATCATTTAGCGTATTCCCGTATGTATGAAATGGATGCCGAAGAGAAGGAAAAAATCCTTCAGGAAAAGAAGGACATGCAGGACTATGAGGTTCTGGATGAGCTGCCCTTTTATGGAAATGGCAGGGGGTATACGAATAAGAAGCGCAACAGCCTGTTTCTGTATCGGGAGCATAATGCAGAAATTATACGCATCAGTGAAGACATCTGCAATGTATATGACGTAGAGCTTTCGGATAATCATGAGGTTGTGTATTACACAGGTGAGAGCTATGCGTGCAAACCCATAAATAAGGAAGGGGTATATGCATATCACCGTAAAACCGGACAGCATCGCGAAATTCTTCCTGCAAGACAGTGGTCGATTGGAAAGATTCTGCCATGGAACGACAACATTTTGATGCTGGCGAGTGATCAGCAGTGCTACGGTTTGAATGAAAATGGAATGTTTTATCAGCTGGATCCAAAAAGCGGAGCGGTGGAGCTGTTCGCCTCCTATGAGGATGCAATCGGCTCCAGCGTAGGTAGTGACTGTCGTTATGGCAGTGGAAAGAGCATTTGTCTGTATAAGGATACGGTATATTTTATTACAACGCTGTTTAATAGAAGCAGTGTATATGCATTGCATAGTGATGGAAGCATCACACCTGTATATGACAGAGAGGGAAGTGTGGATGTCATTGGATTGGCGAAGAATCGTTTGTTCTTTGCAGGTATGCAGGATATGCGTTTACAGGAGCTGTATGTTTGTGATATTCACGGGGAAAATCGCCGGCAGTTGACCGGGTTTAATGAGGAATTCTTTGCAGGAAAGGATATACGCCCGTGTGTTCCATGCAATTTCACACAGGATGGTATGGAGCTGTATGGCTGGGTGCTGGAGCCAAAGGGGTATGATCCAAAGAAATCATATCCGGCAATTCTGGATATCCATGGCGGACCGAAGACGGTGTATGGTGAGGTCTATTATCATGAAATGCAGGTTTGGGCTAATCAGGGATATTTTGTGTTTTTTATGAATCCACGCGGAGGGGATGGCAGAGGGAATCGCTTTGCGGACATCCGCGGTAAATATGGTACGATTGATTATGAGGATTTGATGAAATTCACAGATGAGGTGCTGAAGAAATATCCGGCGATTGACGCAAATCGTGTCGGTGTGACAGGGGGGAGCTATGGGGGATTTATGACAAACTGGATCATCGGACATACAGATCGGTTTAAGGCTGCGGCAAGTCAGCGTTCTATCTCCAACTGGGTAAGCTTTGCGCACACGTCCGATATCGGTGAAATGTTCGGAGCTGATCAGCAGGGGGCAGATACATGGAGGAATGTAGATAAGCTGTGGTGGCACTCGCCTTTGAAATATGCGAATCAGTGTACGACTCCAACCCTGTTTATTCACAGTGATGAGGATTTCCGTTGTCCATATAGTGAGGGACTGCAGATGTACAGTGCCTTGTGTGAGCATGGTGTTGCGACACGTTTGTGCATGTTCAAGGGAGAGAATCATGAGTTGTCCAGAAGTGGAAAGCCAAGACACAGAGTTAAGCGTCTAAAGGAAATCACAGCATGGATGGATACCTATCTGCTGGAGCATACAAAATAGAATAGAAAAAGCGAGCAGGCTGTAGTTGTTAGGATACGAAGTCTGCTCGTTTCTTTGTGGTCTGGATGTTACATAAGAAAGGGAAATACTGCGGTTTAGCAGTGTGGAATGTCGGTATGATTGGATATTTCTGAGCTGGTTGTACATAGATCATCCCTGCTGAGATCGTGAATACAGGCATGCCCGCTGATTCTTGCAAAGGATTTCAATTCCTCCCGTAGTACATGCAGATAGTTTTCCAGGCGCTTTGCTCCTTTGTCTATGGAAAAATTCTTGCGCAGCTTTGGATCTTGCGTGGCAATGCCCATCGGGCATTTTCCGTTGTGGCAGATGCGGTACTGCTGACAGCCGATTGCTATCATAGCAGCACTTGCTATTGCGATGGCATCCGCACCCATTGCAAGTGCCTTGATCATTTCACCACTTGTACGAAAGCCTCCGGTAATGATGAGCTCCTGTGTCATGTGGTGCTGATCCATATATGCGCGGGCACGGGCCAGAGCATATACGGTAGGCACTGTAGAATTGTCTTTCAGGTATTTTGGAGATGCTCCGGTTGCGCCACCTCGACCGTCTATGGTAATGAAGTCAGGCTGTGCATATGCTATCCATTCCAGATCTGCTTCGATATGCCCGGCTGCTATTTTTATGCCGATCGGCCGTCCATCACTGCGTTCTCTAAGAGAGGTGACCAGTTGCTTTAAATCGTCCTTTGTTTTGATTTCTTCAAATTTCGATGGGGAAATGATGTCCTGATGCAGTGGCTTTCCACGTATGGCGGATATTTCTTCCGTGACTTTTTCTGCAGGAAGATGACCGCCCATGCCTGGTTTTGATCCCTGACCGATTTTGATTTCGATAGCATCACTGCGCTTCAGGTTCTCATCCGTCACACTGTATTTGTTAGGGACATATTCAAAAATGTATTTGTAGGCATGATCGATTTCATCCGGAAGGATGCCGCCTTCTCCACTGCATTGCGCGGTATGTACAGCTGCTGTGCCTTTTGCCAGTGCGGTTTTTGCTTCTTTGGAGAGGGCGCCGAAGGACATGTGGGATACGTAGACGGCATGATCAAGAACCATTGGCTTGCGTGCGTTTTTACCGATGATGGTCGTTGTATCAATATTCGCTTGATCAGCAAGTGGCGGGTGGGCAAGTTGACCTCCTAATAGGAGAATGTCATCCCATCCGGGTACGGATTTGTGTGTGCGCATCGCTTCGATACGGCTGGCGTTGTGGATAGCCATTTCATGGATGAGCGACATGCTGGGTTCCAGAGTGTCTTCCTTTTTGGCATTTCTCTGTATGGCAAGTGAGGCGACATCATTTTCAGCAGATGCTACTGATGCGGATTCCTCCAAGGCTTCTTTTTTAAAGCATTCCTTTGGTGCGGTGCATAGCGGGCATTTCCATGTGCTATCAAGGTTGATCCAGAGGGTGCCTTCAACTGCTTCATCATACATGTAGCCACATATTTCGCATACATATTTCATATAAAAAATCTCCTTCCTGTAAGCGTTTACTTTATGTGTTTATTGTACGCTGTTTGGAAGAGGATTGCAAATAGTATTGGATGGGAAGTAGTGTGGAGGGATGCAAAATACTGAGATGTTTGATCGACAAGCTCCGCGAAAGAGCTTGACATTATCTTTTCTTTCTAACTTCATTTCTACTAAAGATTTAGATCCACAAGCTCCGCGAAAGAGCTTGACCGAGAGGTGCATCATGGATATTGCGAATTACTTATTTAGATCCACAAGCTCCGCGAAAGAGCTTGACCATCAGACCATTTACGATACCACCCGCTAGTCTTTATTTAGATCCACAAGCTCCGCGAAAGAGCTTGACCAAGGACACAGCATATGCAATCATAAACGAGCTTATTTAGATCCACAAGCTCCGCGAAAGAGCTTGACTTATGCAGTCCGTGAATTTATGGCCAATATAGAATTTAGATCCACAAGCTCCGCGAAAGAGCTTGACGGAATAAGTTCATCGATGTTTCAGATTATGATGATATTTAGATCCACAAGCTCCGCGAAAGAGCTTGACTGAAACAACAGTCTATAAATCGAGTGTAGGCAATTTAGATCCACAAGCTCCGCGAAAGAGCTTGACCAATTAGTTCCATCGGACGCATCCCAGTATACATATTTAGATCCACAAGCTCCGCGAAAGAGCTTGACTTTACATTTTTGTAATACCACGATGGCACCAATTGATTTAGATCCACAAGCTCCGCGAAAGAGCTTGACATCAATTCCTTTTTTCATATCATCAGTATATAAGCCAATTTAGATCCACAAGCTCCGCGAAAGAGCTTGACAACGATCATTTAAGCGAAGATTATTCCACTACCATTTAGATCCACAAGCTCCGCGAAAGAGCTTGACTGAATCGTATAAAGGTCGTCATCATTCCAGATCATTTAGATCCACAAGCTCCGCGAAAGAGCTTGACCCAGTCCTCTTCCTCTGTGTTTGCCAACCGGTTATTTAGATCCACAAGCTCCGCGAAAGAGCTTGACGCTGGAAAAGAAATGCTCAATCGACGGTCACTGCTATATTTAGATCCACAAGCTCCGCGAAAGAGCTTGACATGCTGCTGATTATACAACCACGCTTAAAAAGCTATTTAGATCCACAAGCTCCGCGAAAGAGCTTGACCCATTCCTTAAATACTTTTCGTGTTTCAACCGAATTTAGATCCACAAGCTCCGCGAAAGAGCTTGACGATCGTACCACAACTATAAGCGATGGACGTAGACAATTTAGATCCACAAGCTCCGCGAAAGAGCTTGACCGTGAGATTTGTGATAAACCACTCCAAATGTAACAAAAAACATTATTTACATTTTATTATTTACTGTGCTTTTGCTGAAAATTGTTACATTATGTCTAAAAACACAATTATGTGGCGCGAACCTTCCTGGAAAATCATGTGAGCTAGGGGTTCGCGCAAAGAACATGTGAGTGGATATGACATCTCTACTTTTATTATAACAGAAACTTTACAAAGTGCTAAAAAAAATGTAATTGAGGTCAGTTTTTAGAATCTGTTCGTGTAAACCATACGAAGGTTGTAAAATTCACCCATCAGCTATTGAAGGGAACGGTCTTTTCTTTTATAATGAGAGAAATATGAAATATCAGGAAAGAGGGAGAATATGAAATTTTCCAAGCGAATGGATTTACTTGCAGAAGGTGTTTTCAGCAGACTTGATGAAGAAAAACAAAACATGCTGGCTGATGGGAAAGCAGTGTATGACTTTACGATAGGATCTCCTAACATAGCACCAAGTAAAGAAGTCATGGATGCACTAATCACTGCTGCACAGCAGCCTGAAAGCTATATGTATTCACTTCATGATACAAAAGAATTAAAAGAAACGATACAAGCCTGGTACAGAAAACGATATCAGGTAGAATTGGATACAGAAACAGAGATACTGTCTCTGCAGGGTTCTCAGGAAGGGCTTGCACATGTCGCATTGGCACTATGTGATGAGGGGGACACCGTTCTCATTCCTGCTCCTAGCTACCCTATCTTTGCGAACGGACCGAAAATAGCCGGAGCAAATTTATATGAAATGCCGATGCTGAAGGAACATGAATATCTGATTCAATTCGATGCAATTCCTGAAGAAATAGCAGAAAAGGCTAAAATGATGATTATATCCTATCCGAATAATCCAACAGGTGCTACGGCTCCAGATAGTTTTTATGAAGAATTGATTCGATTTGCAAAGACACATGATATTATCGTGATTCATGATACAGCCTACAGTAATCTTGTGTTTGACGGAGAGGAAGGGAAAAGCTTCTTATATTATGCGGGCGCAAAGGATATTGGTATTGAATTTAATTCCTTTAGTAAAACCTATGGTATGGCGGGAGCACGTATTGGAATATGTGTGGGGAATGCGGAAATCGTCGGTATACTGAGGAAACTGAAAAGCAATATTGATTACGGTATGTTTTTACCTATTCAAAAGGCCGCAATCGCAGCTTTAACACAAGACCAAAGCATTGTGAAAGAAACTCGTGATACCTATCAGAGAAGAAGAAATCGTATCGTTGCAGGTGCTGCAGCTGCAGGCTGGCACATCGCTTCATGCAAGAGTACCATGTTCTTATGGGCACAGATACCGGAAGGCTTTGGAAGCAGTGAAGAATTTGCTTTAAACCTGTTAAAATGCAGCGGTATGCTGGTGACTCCTGGAAGTTCTTTTGGAGCATATGGTGAGGGCTTTGTACGAATTGCACTCGTTCAAAGTGATGAAGTTATCGAACAGGCATTGCAGGCTTTAAAGGAAAGCCGGTTCTTTCTGAAATGAAAACACTGATTGCAATTGGCGGCGGAAGCTTTCAAAAGCAGGAAACAATGGCAATCGACACCTATGCGATTTCCAGGTGTGAAAAAACACAGCCGCATGTATTGTTTATTCCGCTAGCAAGCAGAGATGATCAGGGTTATGCGAAACGCTTCAAACAATATTACCGTAGCCTTGGCTGTCAGGTCGAAGCATTGCGTCTGCTGCATACAAAGCTGAGTAATGAAGAAATATATAAGAAATTCCGTTCACAGGATATGATTTATCTTGGGGCAGGCGATACCGTGTTTCTCATGGAGCAGCTGAAACAGAGAAAGCTGGATTTGCTTTTAAAGGAGCTATCCCAGCAGGGAATCGTTATCTGCGGAATCAGTGCCGGGGCGAATGCTCTATTTGAATATGGCTACAGCAACATCGCATCAGACACATTTGAACTTGTGAATGGTATGGGGATGATTAAAGGGGCGTTCTGTCCACATTATCAGAAGGAAGAACGTAAATCCTTCGATATGGTTTGCAGGAAACAGAATCTGCCAGCTATTGGCTGTGCGGATCAGCGTGCTTATGTAGTTACGGATGAAAAGCGATTTTTCCTCGAGTGAGGAAGCTTTTTTCTTTTATTAAAACTTCGGGTAATATTACTTGCAAATTGTTTCATTTTTGTCTATAATGTACAAGTCTATAGAAACATCGTATATACTTTCGACATGATGGTGAAAGCGTTTCTACCTGAAAACCAATTTCAGACTACGATGGAAGCTTATATACGAATACTGCGGTTTGCGGTGTTTTTTTGTTTTGGGAGACAGAAAAGAGGGAATTATGTTAGAAAAATTATTCAAATTGAACGTGAAGCAGACTTCTGTAAAAACCGAGGTAATTGCCGGCATTACAACCTTTCTGGCAATGGCTTATATCCTTGGGGTAAACCCGTCTATTCTGCATGATGCAGGTATGGATCGCGCGTCTGTTTTTATGGCGACAGCTATTTCTGCAGGCTTTGCCTCTATCGTTATGGGATTGGTGGCGAACTACCCGGTTGCGCTGGCTGCCGGTATGGGGGTAAATGCATTATTTGCCTACACGATCTGCGGACAGATGGGCATGAGCTGGCAGGCTGCATTGGCTGGCGTATTTATTTCCGGTTTGATTTTCATCGTGATTTCAGTTACCGGTATTCGTAAAGCGATTATCAATGCGATTCCAAAGCAGCTGAAGATGGCGATCGGGGCCGGTATCGGTTTTTTTATCGCTTTTGTTGGATTGAAAAATGCAGGGATTGTAGCAGGCAGTGCGTCTACCTTTGTAACAATCGGTAATTTTGCGGATCCAAAGGTGCTGCTTGCACTCTTCGGCATTCTTCTGACCATCGCTTTGCTTGTTAAAAAGGTACCGGCTGCTGTTTTTGTCGGAATGGTGATAACTGCGGTGATTGGAATTGTCTGCGGTGCAGCATTTGGGTTAAAGGGAATGCCGGCATTGCCTGATAAATTCTTTGAAATGAATTTCCATCTGAATGCGGCAGGTTCTTTTATGGATGGTTTCGGTGAGCTGTTCGCGAATCCGTTGAATGCGTTTGTTGTGATTTTCTCCTTTCTGTTTGTGGATTTCTTTGATACTGCCGGTACGCTGGTTGCTGTTGCGAACCGAATCGGTCTGGTGAATGAGAAGGGTGAGCTGGAGAATGTGGAGCGTGCACTGGTTGCGGATGCGGTAGGTACTGTTGCAGGTGCTGCGTTAGGTACTTCTACGGTTACCTCCTTTGTGGAATCAACGTCCGGTGTTGAGGTTGGCGGTAGAACCGGTTTAACAGCTTGTACGACGGGTATACTGTTCTTTGTATCTATTCTGTTTTCGCCAATCGTGTTATCTGCGGTAACAAATGCGGTTACGGCTCCTGCTCTTGTTGTTGTGGGTATTCTGATGGCACAGCAGCTGAAGGAAATCGAATGGGATAACATGGTATATGCGACTGCCGGATTCATTACGGTTCTTATGATGATTCTGACATATTCCATTTCCAATGGGATCGCGTTTGGATTTATTGCCTATGCGATTGCAATGACGGCTGCCGGTAAAGCAAAGGAAGTACATATCACGGTATGGGTATTGATGGTGATTTTCCTTATCTACTTCGCACTGCCGCAATTTATGTAGAAAAAGATTTTAAAATCAGAAAAATAATGATATTATAATACACGGAAATCTTAGTATTTCAACGACGCCGATACTATACATGCTCGCTATGGTATCGGCTTCTTAATAAGGAGGATACATTCATGGCTGATAAAATTATCGTACTTGACTTCGGAAGTCAGTATAACCAGCTGATAGCACGTCGTATTCGTGAGTTTGGTGTTTATTCTGAATTGCACCCGCACACGATGACACTGGAAGAAATTCTGGCACTGAAGGATGTCCGGGGAATCATTTTCTCTGGTGGACCAAACAGTGTATATGATGAGGAAGCGTTTAAATGCGATCCAGCAATTTTTGAATCCGGTATTCCTATTCTTGGTATCTGCTATGGTATGCAGATGACACATTTTATGAATGGCGGAAGTGTGAAGGCTTGTGAAGCAAAGGAATATGGAAGAACAGAGATTACGGTTAAGACGGATTCTCCAATTTTCAAAGGTTTGCCGGAAAAGCAGATCGTCTGGATGAGTCATGGTGATCAGGTGGATACACTGGCTGATGGCTTTGTGAAGGATGCATACAGTGATACCTGTACATTTGCGGCTACCAGCAATATAGAGAAGAATATGTATACGCTGCAGTTCCACCCGGAGGTGCGTCATTCCGAGTATGGAAACGAGATTCTGAAAAATTTTGTTTTTGAGGTCTGCAAGGCGAAGAATGACTGGTCTATGCACAGCTTCATTGATATGGAAATTGAGAAGATCCGCAAGACTGTCGGTACGGACAAGGTGCTGTTGGGATTGAGCGGAGGTGTGGATTCCTCTGTTGTTGCGGCATTGCTGCATAAGGCGATTGGGGATCAGCTGATTTGTATGTTTATTGATCACGGCTTGCTGCGTAAAGGCGAGGCGGAAAGCGTTATGGAAACATTCGGGCGCGAGATGAATATCAATTTGGTGAAAATCGATGCAAAGGAGCGTTTCCTGAGTAAGCTGGCGGGTGTGAGTGATCCGGAGAAGAAGCGTAAAATCATCGGAAATGAGTTTGTGTATACCTTTGATGAGGAAGTGAAGAAGCTGACTTCAGGTGAGGATATCAAGTGGCTGGCGCAGGGAACGCTGTATACGGATGTCATTGAGTCAGGGACAAAGACGGCGCAGACGATTAAGTCACATCACAATGTTGGTGGGTTGCCTGAGGATATGCAGTTCAAGCTGATTGAGCCGCTGAATACGCTGTTTAAGGATGAGGTGCGTGCATTGGGTACGGAGCTGGGATTGCCTGATGAGATGGTTTGGCGGCAGCCGTTCCCAGGTCCTGGTTTGGGTATCCGTGTGCTGGGCGATATTACGGAGGAGAAGCTGGAAATCGTTCGGGATTCTGATCTGATTCTGCGCGAGGAAGTTGCGAAGGCAGGGGTGCAGAAGGAGATTTGGCAGTATTTTACGTGTCTGACGAATATGCGTTCTGTTGGTGTTATGGGGGATCAGCGTACATATGATTATGCGGTGGCTATCCGTGCGGTGACTTCGATTGACGGAATGACGGCGGATTGGGCGAAGATTCCGTATGAGGTGCTGGATGTTATCAGCAATCGTATTGTGAATGAGGTGAAGCATGTGAATCGGGTGGTGTATGATATTACGAGCAAGCCTCCGGGAACGATTGAGTTCGAATAGTTCCCAAAGTTCTTAAAACCGCTAATATTAGCGGTTTCAGACTGTTGACAAAGTGACTGTCGACAGTCTTTTTAAAATCTGATAGAATATCTGTGGCAGAAACGTACTTCATAAACCCAAAAATAGTCGACGTTTCTGCCATTTATTATGCCAAAAATGAT